>JASJDX010000006.1 GCA_030064975.1 Pleurocapsa sp. MO_192.B19 | reverse complement strand
CATAGTTATGAGATTTTGCCATAGCTGTATAAGTCGAACAGTTATTTTTCCCCGACATTTAAATGCTTTCTTGCTGAACTTCTATTGTTTCTGCTACGTGAAAAAATAGTTCGTAGTGTTTGTAAGGGCATAGTTGAATTGTCGATCTGTCTAGTTGAGAGTTGTGAACAGGCAGTAACCGCCACCAAAGCAATAAACTTTAGGCGATACTAGAACATAAGTATAAAACACCAATCGAAAATATCGACGTGATTATAATCCTTACCGCGTTTAGATAATTATTTTCATTCAGAATGCTTAGGGTTTCAAGCAATACTTATCATAATTGCTTCTTAGCTAGATTATCAAGATAACAGGTAAATAATTCAATAATGTCAACATAAGATAATAAATTAACCTAACAATGATTAATTAGCTACCTTTGATTAAACGGAGTAATCAGCCGATTTGAGCATAATGCTGCTTTATATGTGACCAAATACCTCTTAAATTACTAATAAATCATAACTTATTCATGGAACTACTAGAATATCAGGCTAAAAAGTTATTTAGAATGGTAGGTATTCCTATTTTACCTTCTCAGACTATTAAGGATTCTAGAAAAATTAAACAATTGCAAATTCCTTATCCTGTGGTTTTGAAATCTCAAGTAAGGTCTGGAGGAAGGGGCAAAGCTGGAGGAATACGTTTTGTAGCGAACACGATTGATGCGATCGCTGCTGCTAGGACAATTTTTAATCTTTCTATCTTAGGGGAATATCCTGAAGTTATCTTGGCAGAAGCTCATTACAATACCGAACGGGAATTTTTTCTGGCAGTAGTTTTGGACTATGATTTGAAATGCCCTGTTTTGCTAGGTTCTGCCTCTGGAGGGATGAATGTAGACTTGTTGTTAGCCAACTTGCAAAAAGTTGTAGTGGATACTGATTTTTCTTTGTTCCATGCCCGTCGTTTAGCTGCCAGCATGGGATTATCAGGACAATTAATTTGCTCTGTTAGCGAGATTATTGCCAAGATGTATCACTTATTAAGGGAAAAAGACTTGGATTTGATTGAAATTAATCCTTTAGGGGTCAATACCAAGGGTGAATTGATGGCATTGGATGGCAAAATTACAATTAATGATCGCGCTTTGGCAAGACAACCGATTATGGAAACCTTAAGTTTTTCTGAATATCAAAAAAAAGTTAGTCATTACAATTACATTAGACAAAATAAAGATAATCTTAACCAGATTAGTTGGCATTGGCTAGATTGGAAAAACCAAACAGGTAAGGTTGCCATAATTTGTAACAGCTTTGACTTAGCACTACTAACTTGGGATCTCCTCCAACAAAATAAGGTTGCACCTGCTTGTGCCGCAGTTATAGAAAATAGTTTTATAGGTGAATTAAGTAACCCCCAGCTTTATACAGAACAGCTAGAACAGATTTTGCTACAATTGGATTCTATTTCTGGGATACAAGGGATTTTAGTCAATATTTGGGAGACAGAAACAATTAGTCGTCAGATTGTTAAAGCGATCGCTAATTATTGTTCGACTACTTCAGAATCAACTTTACCCTCTGAAGAAAAAGAAGAAGAAGTATTAATTAACAGTAGCGCCAAGTCAAATCATGATAGCTCAAAAAAATATAGAAAATCTTTAGAATCTCATGTTGCCTCTGTATCCCGACCTAAATTTGTTTTACGATTGTTAGACCACAGCGAGCTTGACGATATGTCGATTCCAGATTCTATCTATATATCCAGGAATTTAGAGAAAGTAATCTCTCAAACGATCGCCATAGTTAAATCTAATTAGAACAATTTTGGTAAGCTTGCTTACGACAAGAGGACAAAACTATAAACTGTAGCTGAGTTGAAAAGTTTATCGATCTTCTTTTGTTCGATCTTCTAGGAAATATCCTCTCTATTGTCTATCAACAAGTTACTCAAAATTTATGAATTGGTCTCCTCCAAATAAAGTCATCATCCAGGGAATTACAGAATCTCAGGCTGCTTTCTATGCAGTGCAAATGAAAGCCTATGGCACTGATATCGTCGCAGGAGTAAGTCCTGGTCAAGGCGGTACAGAAGTGGGGGATATACCTGTATTTGATTTAGTAGAACAGGTACTAACTCTGGTAGAAGTAATAGATATTAGCTTGATTTTTGTTCATCCTTGTCAGGTGCTTGATGCTGCAGTTGAAGCGATCGCTGCGGGAATCCGTCGAATTATTATTTTGACTCCAGGAGTTCCACCTTTAGATACCATCGAATTAATTAAGTGTGCTGAAGCTAACGATACTTTAATTTTAGGCCCTGGAAGTCATGGGGTCATCATCCCCGAACAAGCCTGGCTTGGTAAGTTACAGCCTCAATTTTATCAGCCAGGATCAGTCGGTTTGATTACTAGTAGTCAACATTTATCTTATGAAGTCGCCGCTGAACTAAATCAGGCAGATATAGGACAGTCAATAGTGGTTAGTTTAGGACAAGAGCGAATAGTTAGTTCTAATTTATTCCAATGGCTATCAATCCTTAATGAAGATCCTAATACTAAAGTGATAGTTTCGATTGGACAAAGTATTAACGAAACCGAAGAAATCACTACCTATTGTCAAAATCGCGGTTACGACAAACCAATTATTGTATACATTGCAGGATTAAACGCACCCCAAGATAAAATATTTCGTGATGCAGTGACAATTATCAGTAACCATCTATCAGCCTCAATTCCCGTAGTCAATCGCGATCGACAAACCATCAATAAATTGAAAAAAGTAGGAATTAAAGTTGCTAAAAAGCCTAGTGATATTCCCAAGATAATTAAAAAAGCTTTAGCTAAAAAATAGCTACAAGTTCAACGATGATTAATTTAGATGATTAATTTAATTGTTAAGAGCGATCAATTCTCTTCTCATCTCGATATGAATTATCCCTGTTGTGGGAGACGGATGTTCTGTGCCGATAATCTTAAAACCAAACTTTCGATAAAATCCAACGGCAGAAATTCTCGCATCTAATCTAATGGCGATCCGTAAGGGTACGCGCAGCGTAATCGCTCCTTGTTGTTGTGCTAAATCGATTAAGGTTGAAAGTATTTGTCCACCGCAGTTTTGTCTCTGATGACTCGGTTTAACCACCATCTGAGAAACACAATAAATACGATTGTTATTCGGCGTTAATCTACCGTAAGCCACTACATTATCTTGAGCGACAATAACAGCATGAAAGCTATCAGTATTCTGTTGTTTTAATACAATTTCAAACGGTAAACCATGTTCGACATAGAATACTAAATATCTGAGTTGACAAGCTTGGTGATATTCCCAACTGTCAGGTTCAATAAGTTTTACTGGATTAAGCATGATAGACTACGCCAATACTAAAACTCATAGAGACACACCACAATAGATGCATCTCTATGAGTTTAAATTATTTATCCGCATAATGCGGTGACTGTAGGCTCCGCGGTCAAATAACGGAGTATCAGTCACTAGCCTATTTAACTAGCCATCTAACTTACTAGCAATTTACTTAGTTTCGGAAAACTCAGCATCAATGACATCGTCGCCACTATCGCTACTACCATTAGATTCTCCTTTAGGCGTTTGTGTTTCTGCACCAGGTGCGGCACCTGCTGCTGCATCTGCACCTTCACCCTGTTGATAGACGCTACTACCAATGCTGTAGAGAGTCTGTTGCAATTCAGGTAGAAGAGTTTTAATTTTTTCGTCATCTTCTGATGCTACAGCTTCTTTGAGGTCTTTAATTAAACCTTCAGCTTTAGTTTTGTCATCGGCGGGTACTTTGTCGCCAAGCTCATTAAGTTGTTTTTCTGCTTGATAAACTAAAGAATCAGCTTGGTTTTTGCGATCGATTGCTTCACGACGTTCTTTATCTGCAGCTGCATTAGCCTCTGCTTCGTGTACCATGCGGTCTACTTCGTCATCGGGAAGAGTTGATGCACCAGTAATACTAATAGATTGTTCTTTACCAGTACCTTTATCCTTAGCGGTTACGTTTAAGATACCGTTAGCATCAATATCAAAGGTAACTTCAATTTGAGGTACACCACGGGGAGCAGGAGGAATACCATCAAGACGGAAAGTTCCCAAACTTTTATTGTCTTTACCAAATTCTCTTTCCCCTTGTAGAACATGAATTTCTACATTGGTTTGACCGTCAACAGCAGTAGAGAAGGTTTCTGATTTTTTGGTAGGAATAGTAGTATTGCGAGGAATAATCTTGGTCATTACGCCACCCAAAGTTTCGACACCGAGAGATAGAGGGGTAACGTCTAGAAGCAGGATATCTTTTACTTCCCCAGCCAAAACACCAGCTTGAATAGCTGCGCCAATTGCTACTACTTCATCAGGATTAACAGTTTGGTTAGGATCTTTATCTAAGACTCGTTTGGTAACATCAACGATCGCCGGAATACGAGTTGAACCACCAACCATGACTACTTCGTCAATGGAATCTTTAGATAGTTTAGAATCTTTGAGAGCTTGCTCTACAGGAACGCGACAGCGATCGATTAGATCGGAACAGAGTTCTTCAAACTTAGCTCTAGTCAAAGAGATATCTAAGTGTTTAGGACCCTCCTGTGTTGCAGTGATAAAGGGAAGGTTAATATCAGTCTGAGTCGCGCTGGAAAGTTCAATTTTAGCTTTCTCTGCTGCTTCAGTTAAACGCTGTAAAGCTTGATTGTCTTTACGCAGGTCAATGCCTTCGTTTCTTTGGAATTCTTCGGCTAAATAGTCAACGATTTTCTTATCAAAGTCGTCACCACCCAAGTGAGTATCACCAGCAGTAGCCAACACTTCAAATACACCGTCTCCTACTTCTAGGATGGAAACGTCGAATGTACCACCACCCAAGTCAAATACGAGGATGGTTTCATTGCTCTTTTTATCTAAACCATAAGCCAGGGATGCTGCGGTAGGTTCATTGATAATCCGTAATACTTCAACCCCAGCAATTTTACCAGCATCTTTGGTAGCTTGACGCTGAGAATCGTTAAAGTAGGCAGGGACGGTGATCACCGCTTGGGTTACTTTTTCCCCAAGATACTTACTAGCATCTTCAATTAATTTACGTAAAACTTGAGCAGAAATTTCCTCTGGGGCGAACTGCTTGCTCTGTACAGGACAGTCTAGCTTAACGTTCCCATTACTATCCCTTGCCACTTTGTAGGCGACTTCTTTGGTTTCGTTAGTTACTTCATCATACTTACGTCCAATAAAGCGTTTAACAGAATAAAAGGTGTTGCCAGTGTTCATCACAGCTTGGCGTTTAGCAATCTGACCAACTAGAAGATCGCCATTTTTAGCATAAGCGACAACTGAGGGAGTAGTTCTAAAACCTTCCGCGTTAGCAATAACTGTGGGCTTTCCCCCTTCCATTACTGCTACACAAGAGTTAGTAGTTCCTAAGTCAATACCAACAACTTTTGCCATATTTTAAGTAATACTCCGAATTTAACAACAAAAACTAAAATTATTTTTTTTGAGGTAATGCGATACACAATGCGATAGATAATTTGTGACTCTTATTGGCTTGCTTTTTCTCGCCTCAGTTTTCACATCATCTGTATACATAGTGCAAGCTGATGATAGGTCTTAGGTAGTGTAGTTTTCCGAACCTTGGGGTGACGGTTGAATGTAATCTGAGTTGCAACCTGGAATTAATCTCAATCTCGATCAAATACTTGAATCTCGCTACCCTAAATAAAGTTTAGCTGAACTATTGTGCGATGGAATTTATGACCTACATCGGTCTGTTGGCGGGAATTTTAACGACTATTTCTTTTTTGCCTCAGGCGATTAAAACTTGGAGAACGAAATCTACTAAAGATATTTCTCTAGCAATGTTTCTCTGTTTTTGCTTTGGAGTAGTACTATGGGTCATATATGGCTTTTATACCCAAAATTTACCTGTATTCTTGGCTAATTTTGCTACTTTTGTCTTGGCGTTTTCAATTTTGATCTGCAAATTAAAATATGGTTAATGATAATAAATGCCAAAATCTCTTTTACAGTATTAGATAGTTTAAAAGCACTATTTTGAGATTATATTTGTGAATATTTCATCTAATCAGATCGTTACCATCCTCGGAACAGGGGTTTGGGGTTCTGCTTTAGGCAAAATTGCCCAAAGCAATCAGCATCAGGTTCGTTTTTGGTCACATCGTGGTTCAGCCACACTGGAATCTTTAATCGCCGATGCAGCGATTATTGTTTCTGCTGTTTCCATGAAGGGTGTCATACCCACTATTAATAAATTACAGCAACTAGATTTACCGCCAAATTTAATTTTAGTCACTGCTACCAAAGGCTTGGACCCCGAAACTACCCGTACCCCATCGCAAATTTGGCAAGCAGCTTTTCCCCATAACCCAGTAGTTGTGTTATCTGGCCCTAATCTTTCTAAGGAAATAGCTAAGGGTTTGCCTGCGGCGACTGTAGTAGCTAGTAACGATTTGACCGCTGCCGAAAAAGTACAGGAAATTTTTGCCTCAGATACTTTTAGGGTTTATGTCAATGAAGATCCGATAGGTACAGAATTAGGAGGAACATTGAAAAATGTAATTGCGATCGCCTCTGGTGTCTGTGATGGAATGCAATTAGGAACAAATGCTAAAGCAGCCTTACTTACCCGCGCACTACCTGAAATGATCCGCATTGGTACTCATTTGGGTGCATCGGGAGAAACCTTTTTTGGTTTATCTGGTTTAGGAGATTTAATTGCTACCTGTGACAGTTCTTTATCTCGGAACTATCAGGTAGGCTATGGATTATCTGAAGGTAAAACCTTAGAACAAATTTTAGCAGAATTAGAAGGAACAGCAGAAGGAGTGAATACAACCAATGTACTCATAAAAATTGCCGATTTAGAAGCGATCGCCGTTCCTATTGCCCGACAGGTACATAGACTACTCCGTGGTAAAATTAGCCCAGAAGAAGCAATTCAAGCCTTAATGGATCGAGATCTAAAACCAGAATTTTGTGATTTAGATTTTTAAGCTGCTTTGTCTGTTTTTGGGTTGTGTTGGTCTAAGTTTGACTGTAAAAAAGCCAACGCTGAATCTTTATCTAAGGGTCTAGCATAAAAATACCCTTGAGCAAATTCACAACCCCAAGCTTTCAATTGTTCTACTTGTTCCTGAGTTTCTACTCCTTCAGCCACAACATCAAAGCCAAGATTATGAGCTAAATCCAGTGTTGCCTTGACAATGGTCGAAGCTTGATTTTTTTCATCTAAGCGACTGACAAAAGAACGGTCTATCTTGAGAGTGTCTACAGGAAAACGATCTAGATAGCTTAAGGAAGAATATCCAGTGCCAAAATCATCGATCGCTAGCTTAATTTGACGTGCTTTTAGTTGGTCGATCACACGATCGGCGATCGCAGCATTATTCATTAATAATGTTTCTGTAATTTCTAACTTAAGATGTTTGATATCAATACCCGTATCGTAAATTATTTGGTCTAACTGCTCGATAAAATCTTCTTGTTCAAATTGCTTTGCAGAAATGTTAACACTAACAGTAAGTATATTTTCCTGACTGTTAAGTCGAGTTTGCCAAATACTAATTTGTTGACAGGCTTGTTGTAGAATCCACATTCCTAAAGGCAAAATTAAATTAGTTTGCTCGGCGATCGGTATGAATTTTCCTGGAGAAATAAAGCCTTTGCTGGGATGATTCCAGCGTACCAAAGTTTCAAATCCTCTAATTGTGCCTGTATTTAAACAAATTATTGGTTGATAATTGAGATAAAATTCTTGGCGTTGTAATGCTAGGCGTAAATCTGTTTCAATTTCTAAAATTTCGAGGGCATTATTTTGAATTGTGGTATCAAAAACCTGATAGTAATAGCTACTAGAGTTTTTAGCCTTTTGAATCGCCAAATCTGCATCTCTAAAAATATCTTCTGGTTTTAGATAACTGGAATTACCTATGACAATTCCAATATTAAAAGCCATGAAAATTTCTCTTTCTTCAATAATAAATGCTGTTGTTAAACTTTGTTGAATCTTTTTCGCTAGAGCGATCGCACAATTTTTATCTTTTATTGGTTCTAGTAAAATAGCAAATTTATCTTCCCCAAAATGAGTGAGAATAATATTTGGAGTCAAGAATTCCTCGACTTTGGCAGTCAGAACCGCTGATTTTAATCTCTCACCCACCATAGATAGTAATTCATCTCCTGCTCGACGACCTAGAGAATCATTAATTATCTTGAATCGATTACAATCTAATATAATTGTGGCAAAACGAAATTGTTTTTCTTGATGTGCAAATGATAATAGTTTTTTGAGCTTTTCAATTAGCCATAAACGATTAGGTAATCCAGTTAATGAGTTATTCCAGGCTATGTACTCTAGTTTTTTTTGGATCTGTTTCCGTTCACTAATTTCAGCTGTTAATTGAGATGTTCTTTCTTTAACTCTTTGTTCTAAGTCAAAATTAAGCTGACGTATTTCTATTTCTGCAGCAATTCTATTACTAATTTCTATTTGCAAAAGCTGATTTTTTTGGAGCAACTGCTTTCTTAAACTTTGAATATTTAACTGGTTACTAACTCTAGAAAGTACTTCGGGAATCTGAAAAGGTTTGCAAATATAATCTACGCCTCCTGCTTCAAATGCTCGGACTTTATCAAAAATTTCGTCTAAGGCACTAACAAAAATAATCGGAATATCTTTGGTAGACTCTGATTGTTTTAGCTGTTCACATATTGCAAATCCATCCATATCAGGAAGATTTATATCTAATAAAATCAGATCTGGAAGTTTGGCTTTAACAGTCAATAGTGCCATTGAACCGTTGACAGCACAACGAACTTGATAACCTTCTTGAATCAGGGTTTTTGATAATAATCGCAAGTTATCAGGTGTATCATCTACAATCAAAATATTACTCGTAGACATCCTAGATTCCTTGGTCACTAGTGTTGTATTTTTCATTAGATACAGCTAAAACTTAAATATTATAAACTTAGATTTTTATAAGTTTTTAAAACATATAATCTATTACTAACACGTCAATATTTAAGCTATGTGTGATCTAGTTTCTCAACAATGTAACAAAGAGCTAAATAAATCGATTTATAGTTATTATAATTAAAAGTCAAACTTAAGGGTCAAATAGCATCATCATTACTATTGACTGGCAAAGCGTAGTAGGCAATACCCTCATAGTTATAGTTAGTCAGATTTGCTTGTACACTATCTCTTTCATTTTCATCAGGAGTATAGAAATGAACTCCCAAACTAGCCTCGTAGAAACGATAAATGGGAATTGACCCTTCTACCTGTGTTTCATAGGCATAGAATTGAACCCCTTCAAATTCAAAATTGGGTAAATTCTCTAGAATATTGTCTCTCTCAACTTCATCAGTTGTGTAGAGATGTACGCCTGTTGAAGGATTAAAGAATCGATATACTTCCTGCCCTCCAGTCGTGGGATCTACCCCTCTATAAGCTTCTCCTTCAAAGTTATAGTTAGTCAGATTTGCTATTACATTATCTTTTTCATTTTCATTAGAAGTATAGAAATGTCCTCCAGCAGATGGATCAAAAAAGCGATAGACTGTAGCTTCGGTGTTATTAACGGTGCTTATTGGGTTATTGTTGCCTACAATTTCAATATCGTCTTCACTGATACTTAAGTTGGTAGCTAGTTGAGCTATCTCTACATCGTCAAGAGAAAATATTCCTGTATCGCTATTGTAAATTGGAGCTTCCGTTCCTCCTAGACCTTGAATCGCAATTCGATCTTCTCCTGGCTGAAAATCAGTTATTTCAGTGATAGCAATTCCTAAATCATCAATACTTGGGGAATCTTCAGTACCAGATGTTGCTTGAGTAAAGTTGAACTGGAAAATATCTTGCCCTTCACCACCAGTCAAGGTACTGCCGCCACTTTCAATGACGATCCGATCGTCTCCAGTACCACCTGAAATAATGTTTTCTCCACTGCCTCCACTAATCGTGTCGTTGCCCTCATCTCCCGACAATTGATCGTTACCTTCTCCACCAGAGATCCGATCATTACCAAGACCCCCAATAATGGTATCGTCTCCACCAGCACCATTTAAAATATCATTTAAGTTTCCCCCAATAATTCGGTCAGAGTTTTCGCTGCCTTCTAATCTGTTTTCTTGATCTTCTATACCCTGAATATCGAAGCCACCATTAGGTAATGGAACACTAGATCTGGGGGGTGTAGGGTTAGTAATCTCAGACATTTAAGAAAATAAAATAAAGTGTATTATAAGTGTTTTATTTATTAATGGCATAATATCATAGATACACTTGGCAATGCTGGATAGAAAACAATTTGCTATGCAGTAACAAGGTATACAAAATTCATCTTTTGATAATTAGGCAACCGAAAATAAACTTTACCAATATTTAATGATATATAGCCTTAGTTTGAAGTTTTATGAAGTTGGTTTAATATAATCTTGTAGTATCGAATTTAAGACTGTGGTTCTCCAATTGTAATGAGGTTTAATGTGGGTTTATGTTTCTAAAGTTAAAGTCCGAGAAAGTACTATTGTTGCTTTTCACTAGTTTTCTGTTTCCTGCGATCGCACAAGGACAAGTTACTCCTGACAGTAGAACTTCAACTACAGTAACAACTGATGGCGATCGCAGTGTGATTCGAGATGGACAACTAGCAGGAGACAACCTCTTTCACAGTTTTTCTGATTTTTCTTTGCCCAATGGGGGAGAAGCTGCTTTTGATAATGCTGTCACAGTTGAAAATATCATCTCCCGTGTCACGGGAGGACGCATCTCTAATATTAATGGCATTATTAGTGCTAACGGTGGAGCAAATTTATTTTTGGTTAATCCTGCGGGGATTGTATTTGGCGACGGTGCAAGCTTACAAATTGGCGGTTCATTTTTAGGTAGCACTGCTGATAGTATTTTATTTCCTGACGATATTGAATTTAGTGCTAATAATCCTCAAGCAACACCTTTATTGACAGTTAATGCCCCTATAGGTTTAAGTTTTCGCGATAATCCAGCAGAAATTCAGGTACAAGGAGCTAATTTAAGAGTCAATGCTGGTCAAAGTTTGGCTTTGCTGGGAGGGAATGTTAGTTTCGATGGTGGCAGCCTAACTGCACGGGATGGGCAAATAACAATTGGAGGGCTTTCTGAGGCTGGAGTACTTAACCTCGATGAGAACTTAGGAATAGATCTGGCTAGCGATTTAGCTCAAGCTGATATATCTTTTCTCAATGGTGCAGAGATGAGAGTATCAGGGGATGGTAGCGGGGCGATCGCCGTTAATGGGAGAAATGTAGAACTAGCTGGAAATAGTGTCTTCAACGCAGGAATTGACCCCAATCAGTCAGCTGGGGAAGTAACTCCAGGTAATATTGCGATCGCTGCAACAGAAAATATTTCTTTAGACGGTAATAGTATCATCAGAAATAATGTAGCTCCTGACAGTACAGGCGATGTAGGAAACATTAACTTAAGTGCAGCCAATATTTTTCTCAATGGGGACTCTAGAGTAAGTAGTACTGTTCAGGGAGAGGGAAATACAGGTGGCGTAATAGTTAATGTAGACGATCGCCTTGCTTTAGAAGGAAGCCAAATTAATTCTCGTGTTGTTGAAAGTGGTGTTGGCAACGCAGGAGATATTCAAATTACAGCTAATTCTTTGGCTGTTGATAACTCAGCGATTTTTTCCCAAACTTTGGGCAATGGCAATGCAGGTAATCTTACTCTAGATGTAGCAGATAGCATTGCTCTCAACAGTAGCAGATTCCAAAGCCAAGTATCGTTGGCAACAGCAATAGGAAACGCCAGTAACCTCACAATCAATACTGGTTCACTGACTCTAGATAATTCACAAGTTTTAGCCGATTCCAACGGTATTGGTGATGCAGGTAACGTAGTTATCAATGCGACGGGGGATGTATCTCTGAATAACGACACAATTATTCTGAGTAAAGTATCTGAGGGAGAAGGTAATGCTGGCAACATAACAGTCAACTCTGACCGTTTATTGCTAGATGGCAGAAGCTTTATTATTAGTAATACAGGCGATCGCGAGATCTCCCTAAACAATACAGGCGATGCGGGGGATGTAATCGTTAATTCTCGGATCGTTTCTTTGGATAACTTTTCCCAAATTACTAGTAATTCCTTAAGTAATGCAGTTGGTCAACCAGGTGATGTCGATATTGAAACCGATACTTTGACTATTGCAGGAGGCTCTAACGTCAATGCCTTAACCGAAAATGATTTTGATGGGGGTGCAGTGACGATTGATGCTCAAAATATTGAACTTAGCACTGGGGGCAAAATTGTTACGGGAACTAATGGTGCTGGTAACGGTGGCAGTATTGTGTTAAATGTGGCAGAAAATATTAATATCAACGGTGAGAACGCGCCTACTCAACCAGAACCATTTATAGAGCAGATTTTACAAGATTTAGAACCAGAAACCGGCTTATTTGCCAATGCTACAGCCAGTGCATCGGGAAATGGTGGTAACATTCAGGTTAGTAATCCAGCAGAAATCAATGTCTTTAACGAGGCAACAATTTCTGTTGCCAGTGAAGGAGCAGGAGATGGCGGTAGTTTGTCTTTACAGTCTAATGATTTAACCCTGGATAATCAAGGAGTTATTGAAGCTTTTACGAGTAATGGTACAGGAGGAAATATTAACCTCCAAGTCGAAGATACTATTTTTCTGCGGGATAAGAGTAACAAGATCTCGGCTCAAGCATCAGGAAATGCCAATGGTGGTAATTTAAATATAGATACTACCTTTGTGGTTGGCTTACCAGATCAAAATAACGATATTGTGGCAAATGCCTCCGCCGGAAATGGAGGAAATATTAAGATTACTGCTGAATCAATTCTGGGTATCAAAGAAAGAGCATCACAACCTGTTAATACTACTAATGATATTGATGCTAGCTCCGAGTTTGGCTTAGATGGTGAGGTTTCTATCTTTACCCCTGATGTCGATCGGACTAAGGGAGCAACTGAATTAGACAGCAGGGTAATTGAGCCACAAGCCACTGTATCTCAAGTATGTTCTGCTCAACAGTCAGAAGCTAGCAGTAGCTTGAGTGTTCGAGGTAAAGGAGGAATACCACTTCAGCCAACTGAGCCATTTATTGCTGACGCAATTTCCGTAGAGAGCAACTCAGATACAACTACTACACAATCAAAATCACTAGAACAGCATAATCCTATTTTAACCGCCCAAGGATATATCTATCCAGCAAGAAGTGTCTCTGTTCAAGATAATGGCGATATTGTTCTACTTAGCAACACTCCCACTCAATTAGCCCAAAGAAACATAGTTAAATCTCCTAACTGTCAATGAAACGATGAATTATAAGGAATAATGAGCAGCTTCTCCTACTTCCTTATAATTCATCCTTTATTCTTTCAAGGGCTGTAACTAAATTTGGGGCAATGCCTTCTGTCCAATTTCCTTCACAACGGCGATCGCTATGAATAATTAAACGCAGGGAATAGCGATCGGGATAACCCTCTACTTCTATCCACAGTAGATCGGTTTCGGCTTCGCAGCTAATTTTCTCTTCCTCCATTAATTCAGCTTTCATCTGGCTCATGGTTTCTACTAGCTGATTGAGCAGACGACAAAAATCATTGAGTTCAGCTTTAGTTAGCTCAATTGCCCAATCGTTTGCGCCAACCAAACCCTGATATTTCGAGCCATGGGGATGCCAGCCAATACGCCAACCATCCCCACTTTGTATAAAACGTTCCAATTTTTTAAGTTCTGGGTTCTGAATTTTTAGTTCTTAATTTAATTATTTAACTCCAAGTTAAAAACTTAAAACTCATTATTTATTATTTAATCCCCAATAATTTCTGGTTGAGTTAATTCGTCAGACATTTCGATAATGGCGCGAATTACAGGTTTCATGGTGGGATCGTCAAAGTTTTCTAGTTCTTCATAACGACGGCGTTTAGCACGATTAGCAACCTGAACAGTAATGCGATAACGATTGGAAGCCGCACTCACTAGTTCTTCGGAACGATACATGATCTGAGAGGAGTTAAAAGAACTTTTTCTTTGCATTAATAGCGATATCCTTAAATTGAATATTGATAGGTGCAGTTACAACCGCAATCTATATTTTAACAATCGATCATCAATTATTCCTGATTCGTCATTAAATAGGGGATCGGCTATACTCTAGTTTCAATTGAGTACTATTTAGGCTCATAATTGTGTAGTATTGTTTCTAAATATAAATTTTTGCTTGATAATATATTTTCAATATTAATTATTTTTACATGCAAGCTATTTTTTCTGCTAACTCCACTTTTACTACCAGCAACCACGGCATTCTACAAGAGAAACTCCAACGCAAGCAGCCTTTAAAGGTTATTGCTTTGGGAGATAGTCTGATTTATGGTTATGGAGATTTTGTGGGCGGTGGCTGGGTAGAAAGATTACGCCGTCAGTGGATGTCTCCCCAGGGAGAGGGTCATGTACTATACAATTTGGGAGTAAGAGGCGATCGTGTCGCTCAAGTATCTCAGCGTCTCGAACAAGAATTTAGTTGTCGTGGTGAATTACGTAATCGTGTACCAGATTTAATTTTACTTTCTGTGGGCGTTAACGATTCCTCTCGCATAGGCAAACCAGGCGGCAAACTATACAATAACTTAGAAGATTTTAAAGCGCAGATTGGACATTTACTAGACGTAGCTCAAAATCTTTGTCCTGTATTGTTTATTGGTATGACTCCAGTTGATGAAGATAAAATGCCCTTTATGGATTGTCTTTACTATAATCATTTCGATCAATATCGTTATAAACAAGCAACTTTACAGGCTTGTCAACAGCGCAAAATACCATATTTGGACATCTTTGATATTTGGCTTTCTAGAGGAGAAGAGTGGATTAAAACTCAGCTAGGAGAAGATGGCTTACACCCCAATGTCAGTGGTTATCAAACTTTATTGACAGACATTACGGCGTGGAAATCCATAGATTAACTTGACCAGAGAACATCGGTCACCATGTCAATTTTTACCACCGAATGCGGTGAACGAATGTTCTGCTGACTAATTGTTAATTTTTGGATAATTAGACCTCTGGCAAAAATAAATAAGAAATTAAAATTAATCCCTTTTCTCTTTTCCCTGTCTTGGTGCGCGTAGTTGCGGCGTTTACACCCGTTGCCTTGGGTGAACCGAATCGCCTTACTTTGGCGGATTAAAAATCCGCAGGGTCGCACCGCTTTTCCCTCAACTTAACCGAAGTATATCGGACTTATTCAAGAGATGCCATGAACTATCGTTCACAACCCAGGGATGAAAATAGAATAATCTACGAATTTACGTTGTTCCAGCTTCTATTTTCAAGCTAGGTCTATTGTTTGATCAAGTAGCGGGTTGAGCTAATAGACGATCTAACTCGCCTTTGGCATCTAAATCATAAATATCATCACAACCTCCTAAATGGCAGTCATTGACAAAAATTTGAGGGACTGTTCTTTTCCCATTAGCTCTACGTGCCATGTTATTTCGCGCTGTTTCATTACCATCTATCTTGTACTCAGTAAAATTTACTCCTTTCCACCATAAAAGCAGTTTGGCACGAATACAAAAAGGACAAGTTGCCCAAGTATATATTTCTACGTTGGCTTTGATACGTTCTGGATGTCGATTAAGTATTGGATTGAGAAAATCAAACATGATTTAGATTTTAAATAACAATAAACTTTACTTTTCTACTCCATTAGTATAGTGTCCAAAATAAGCGTTAATTTTTCTACTTGGCTTTTCTAGCATACAGATAGCAATACTTGAGAACACACTGTAGTTTTTTTGTTATTGTCTGTAGTATGCATTTTAAATTATGCTTTAGTCAGATATCATTGATTTATCTATATGATTTAATAGATAATGAAATTAAAGATTATATACAAAACCCAGGAGAAGTAACTTTTGATACAAGCAACCCTACACCAACTAAAAGTATTTGAGACGGTAGCACGTAATGGTAGCTTTACCCGTGCAGCAGAAGAATTGTTTATTACTCAACCAACTGTTTCTAGTCAAGTCAAGCAGTTAACTAAGGCAGTGGGGTTGCCTTTATTTGAACAAATTGGCAAAAGTCTGTATTTGACCGATGCAGGGCAAGATTTACTAGTAACTTGCCAGGATATCTTCGAGAGGTTGAATAACTTTGAGATCAAAGTGGCAGATTTGAAGGGAACTAAACAAGGACAGTTAAAACTAGCTGTAATTACTACTGCTAAATATTTTGTTCCCAGATTACTTGGTTCGTTTTGCCAAAATTATCCAGGAATTGATGTTGCTCTTAAAGTTACTAACCATCAAGAGATTCAGCAACGGATGCTAGAAAATAAAGACGATTTGTATATAGTTAGTAATATGCACAAAGATATAGATTTAAAGAGCAAAGCATTTTTAGACAATCCCTTGGTAGTAGTAGCTAAAAAAGATCATCCTTTAGCAGAAAAGGAAAATCTTGATTTAGAACATTTGAACGATCGCCCGTTTATTATGAGGGAACATGGTTCTGGTACCAGAGAAGCGATTCTCCAACTATTCGATCGGCATGATATATCAGTAAAAGTCAAATTAGAACTAGGTAGTAATGAGGCAATTAAACAAGCGATCGCCGGTGGTTTAGGTATTTCTATTTTGTCCGAACACTGCCTAATTTCTGAAGGAGTATCAGGAGAATTAACCGTATTAGATTTTAAACATTTTCCGATTAAACGTCGTTGGTTTGTATCATATTTGGCGGGGAAAAAACTCTCAGTTATTGCTGAAACTTTTTTAGACTATTTATTAGAAGAAAGCTCTAAAATACCTTTCCCTGAAACGAGTATTCTAGCTCAATTGACCAGAAATAATGGCAGACTTCATCCTCTTAGACCAGAGTCCCGTAAAGTTCCAAACTAAGCGGGATAGAGATAATTTTTGACCAACTAATTTTTTAACATCTTCAATATTTAACAACATGAGTTTAACAGAAGAAATACTGTCCCGACAGCCAGATAATGTCCTAGAAAGATTGCGGGGGGCAGATAAATTTTGGTCAGCTTTGCGTTCAGGAAATGTGAATATACTAGAAAAAGTTATCACCGTAAGTTCAGAGTGTTTGGGAGAGTGTGAAACCGATGTAGTTATCTGCGGTGGCACATTAGGTATCTTGCTGGGTGCAGCATTACAAAAACTAGGTTGGCAAGTTACCTTAATTGAAAGAGGAATTTTAAAAGGTAGAGAACAAGAATGGAATATCTCTCGCCAAGAGTTAGAAACATTTATTAAATTAGAATTATTAACTAAAGCTGAATTAGAACAAGCGATCGCTACAGAATATAATCCCGCCAGAGTTGGTTTTCAAGACGGAAAAGAAGTCTGGGTAAAAGATGTATTAAATATCGGGGTCGATCCTATTTATTTATTAGAAATACTTAAACAAAAATTTATCCAATTTGGAGGACAGCTACTAGAAAATACCCCATTTAAATCAGCCATAGTCCATTCTGACGGAGTAGCATTAAATGCAGGAGAACAAGTAATCAAAACTCGTCTTCTAATTGATGCAATGGGTCACTTTTCACCAATTATTAAGCAAGTAAGAAAAGGAACAAAACCCGAAGCAGTCTGTGTGGTTGTAGGTAGCTGTGCTAAAGGTTTTCCTGAAAATAATACAGGGGATTTAATTTATTCTTTTACGCCAATTATTAACCACTGTCAGTATTTTTGGGAGGCTTTTCCTGCTAAGGATGGTCGCACAACATATATGTTTAGTTATTTAGATGCTAACCCAGAAAGACCAAACTTAGAATACTTTATGGAAGAGTATTTAAGATTGCTACCAGAGTATCAAAATATTACCTTAGAACAGCTAGAATTTCAGCGATTTTTGTTTGGTTTCTTTCCTGCATATAAAGATAGTCCTATTAAGCTACCTTTTGATCGCATCTTACCTGTAGGAGATAGTGCAGGGGGACAATCTCCTGTCAGTTTTGGTGGTTTCGGAGCAATGATCCGTCATCTTCAACGCCTCACCAATGGTATCAACGAAGCTTTAACTGTAGATAGTTTAAAGAGTAAAGATTTAGCTCTGCTGCAACCATATCAACCCAATATTTCTGTTACCTGGCTATTTCAGCAAACTATGAGTGTTGAAGTAGGGAAACAAGTTAATCCGCAGCAAATTAATAATTTAATGAATGGTGTTTTTGTGGTAATGGAGCGTTTGGGGGATGATGTGCTGAAACCATTTCTGCAAGATGTAATTCAGTTTATCCCCTTGACCAAAACCTTACCTTTAGTTAATCCTAAACTAGTTTTTCCTTTGTTACCACAGATTGGCATCAAATCCCTATTTAATTGGAGTATTCACTATCTCAATTTGGCATTATACAGTGGCTTATATAGTGCAGCTAAGTTAGTTCAACCAGTAGCCAAAAATTTATCTGAGACTCAGCAATATTATTATCATCGCTGGATAGATGCCTGGAAATATGGTTCAGGTGGTGATTATCAGGAGCATTAATTCTAAAGACCAACTCAACTAAGCAAAATTAACAATATTAGCTATCATCTGCTGCAGATAGCCAAATCTCCAAAAATAAACGCAGATAAAATTAATCATGGATTTACTTTTGCCCATAGATCTATTTTAGTTCAGTACTTTCAATGCTCAGTTTCTCAATTTATTGAGGGTCTTCTCTCGTGCCAAGATAAAATAAAATAGTTTAGGATTGATAATTTGTAACAGATTACTAAGATTACAATTTGTTTTTCAAGGCTAGTGATTTGTTGATTCTAACTAAGTATCTATCTTGAATATGGAACATTTATTGGTTTTAACGTCAATACCAATCAATACTCTTGGTTAGATTTATCGGAGTTAAATGAATGAAATTTTCGGGAAAGATTGTCAAACTATTTATAGGAGGGACAGTAGGCTTTACTGTTGCGTTGTGTCCATTTATTGTGGGGATGCAGCTACAAGTCGCTAAGGCTACTGTTAACCAACTAACTCAAGCTCTTTCTCCAGAAGAAGTTAATCTTCGTGCTAAGCAAATTACTGTACGTATAGATGGTGCTAGTGTTGGTTCTGGTTCACTAATTAATTATTCTGACGATGTCTATACTGTGTTGACCAATTGGCACGTCATCAAAAATTCAGGTAAATATATTATACAGACTATTGACGGCAGAAAACATCAAGTCGCTCCCACTAGTATTAAACAATTACCAGGATTAGATTTAGCCATATTACAATTCACCAGCAACCAGAATTATCAATTAGCCGAAATGGGGGACTCTGCTAATTTAAACGAAGGACAAAATATTTATTTTGCTGGTTATCCTGGGGAGTTACGCAAAGAAGATAATCGTTACTACCGCTTCTTTCCCGCTAACTTGGTGGGTATCCTGCCAAAATCAACGGAAAATGGATATTCTCTAGTCTACAATGGTGAAGCCTTTCCTGGCATGAGTGGTGGTCCTGTATTGAACAAAGATGGGTTGATGATAGGTGTTCATGGAGAGGCAAATGTTAATGCCATATCTGGAGGAACTTCTAACTATGCTATTCCTATTAATAGTTATCAACAGGCGATTGGCTCTGCCACCTCGCAAAGCGAGATCGCTCAATTAGATAATCAACCCACCGCCAACAATCCCCCAGCAACTACAGTCGATCAGACAAATACTCCTGAAACATCACCCTCTTCGACTAATGATGTTGCTAATCAACCTGAAGTTGAAACAACTCCCCCACCAATCGAAACAAACCCTACTTCCTCAGAATCAGACAACAATAATCAGCCTGAAGGATCGCTCAACCCTGATAATATTTCTTCTGTACCCACTTTTACCGCCGATCCTCCTCAAAAAACAGCAACTCCTACAGCAACTCCTGAAGTCGAAGATGAGCCAGAAGTAGTTGTTGAACCAACAACTCCTAAAGTTGAAGATGAGCCAGAAGTAGTTGTTGAACCGACAACTCCTAAAGTTGAAGATGAATCAGAAGTGATAAC
The DNA here is from genome assembly GCA_030064975.1 of Pleurocapsa sp. MO_192.B19. Taxonomy (GTDB): domain Bacteria; phylum Cyanobacteriota; class Cyanobacteriia; order Cyanobacteriales; family Xenococcaceae; genus Waterburya. Next base: position 4,558 of record JASJDX010000006.1, on the reverse strand, counting down.
TGAAGCTGAAAAGAATACTGCTACAACTACCAATGAGCCTGAAGTTGCGGCTGAATTGGCTGACACCCCTACAACCCCAAGACGGATTGCTCTAGTTTCTCAAAAAACAGGTATTGATTACACGATGCTACGTGACTTATTAAAAGAACAAAAATGGTCAGAAGCAGATCTCCATACATATAAGCTAGTAGAGCAAATTGTTAAAACAGCTAAACAACAAAATAAGCACATATTTATCGAGCTAAAAACTATTGCTGAATTTTCCTGTCCTGATATTAGAACCATCGATTATCTGTGGCAACAATATAGCGGGAATAAATTTGGCTTTAGTTCCCAGCAGGAGGTTTGGCAAAGTGTAAATCAAAAAGGAGATTTCTCAACTCAAACGTGGCGGCGTTTCGCAACAGAAGTTGGTTGGAAAAAAGGTGAAGTTGCTAGTAGTAGTGGTTATCTACTATATGAACAGTTAAGTTTTAATCCTGCTGAAGCACCGATAGGTCATCTTCCTTGGTGGTTTGCCTTACCAGACGAAGAACAGAACGTGATCAAACATTTATTTGCTCGCTGCAATTTTAATCCTTCTGTTCAAGATTTAGAAGCAGAAGCAAGGAGAGATAATCCCAAAAATACCTCGGAAAATGATTCATACTTTCAGGATGAATCATCAAATAATGATGAACTTAATATAGATAAATCTCCGAAGTCTTCTGGTGAGCAACTGATGAAAAATAGTTAAGTTAAATTACACTTAATATATGAAACATAATCAAATAGCTTTAAAAATAAAAACTACAGGTAAATCACTCCATAAAATTACTAGTCAAGTCGAACAAGCTGTAACAAAGTCTGCCGTTGTTACTGGTTTGTGTACTGTATTTGTGCGTCATACTTCTGCATCTTTGTTGATTCAAGAAAATGCCGATCCTGATGTATTAAGAGATTTAGAAAACTTCTTTTCTCAACTAGTTCCTGAAGATTCTATGCGCTATATTCATAGTGCGGAAGGTGCAGATGATATGCCAGCTCATATTCGCTCTGCTTTAACTCATACTTCGGAACATATTCCTATTTCTAGAGGAAGATTAGTCTTAGGTACGTGGCAAGGAATTTATCTCTGGGAGCATCGCCAACGCAGTCATCAAAGAGAGGTAATTGTTCATATTAGTGGTGATGAAAATTGAATCAATTAATTTATCATATAACTTCTTTAGCTGAATGGAATATTGCTCAAGCGAGGGGTGAGTATCAACCACAAGGTTTTGTTCAAGATAAATTTATTCACTGTTGTTACCTTCACCAACTTTTGACAGTAGCGCATCGGTTTTTTAGAGGGCAAAATGGTCTTGTAATATTAGTTATTGAGTCTTCTAAAATAAATAGCAGTCTGGTGGAGGAAAATCTAGAAGGAGGAACAGAATTATTTCCTCATCTTTATAGTTTATTGCCCACCACAGCAGTCAAAGGCGCGCTCGCCTTTCCTTGTAATGCTGATGGCAATTTTACCTTACCAGCTGAATTAAAAGTTTGAATTATGGTTTAAAAAACATTTATCTTGATTAAGATCGTCTCTATTGTGCGATCGCTCTCCATGCAAAAAGTAAAATCCTGTGGCATAATTTGCTTCACTCGAACTAAACAACCATCATTTTTATTAATGAAGCGCTCGTATCGTTATGATTTACCTAAAGGTCATATCGAACCAGGAGAAACAGAGTTACAGTGTGCATTGAGAGAGCTATTTGAAGAAACAGGGATTACTAAACGGCAAGTCTGCTTGGAATTGGATTTTCGCTTTAAAACTATTTATTATCCTCGATATCGGCGTTTTGGCGGCGAAAAAGTTGAAAAATCTCTGGTTGTTTTTTTTGCTTGGGTAAGTGAAGAACTAGAAATTGTGATGACGGAACATAGTTCATCGGAATGGATTGAGTGGAATCCTCCCCATTATTTCCATAACAGAATAATTGATGAATTGTTGCTGGCAGTGGATAAGTTTTTGTAATACGCTTAAAAAAGCTCATTCGCTCTGGAAAGAATGGAGTGAGATTAGAGGATTATTTCGACTGTTCAATTAAATGCTCTCCTACTCTTAATGCGTTAGCAATAACTGTTAGGGCAGGGCTTACCGCCGCACTGGAAGGAAAAAAACTGCTATCGACTACATAGAGATTATCGACATCGTGGGTACGACAGTTGAGATTGAGTACTGAGGTTTGAGGATCGACCCCAAAGCGACAAGTACCGCATTGATGCGCCACAACTTGAATTGGAACACTTCCGTAGGGATGGATACCGCGAGATTGTCTATCTGTGGTTTTGAGAACTTCTTGCCAACGATATAGCAGGCGATCGTGTGCCTCAAGGTTGTTAGAGGTATAGTTTATGTAAAGCTTATTCTCAGTTAAGCTAACTCGATTATCAGGATCGGGTAGATCTTCTGTTTGCAACCACCAACCCAGGGAATGTTTCGCTAATTGTTTTAAGCCAAATCCAGGCATTAATTTGGCGGCAACCGATAAAATTGGTGGAGATTCTGAAAAGATTACATCTTGCAGGATTCCTCCCGCATCTTGGATATGACCCATTGGGTAGGGAAAATCTTCATCACCCCAATAGAAATCATTAATGTATATAGTACGTTGAAATAATCCAGAATTAGGCTGAGGAGATTGCTGCAAGATTACTGTCATTAGGTGCTTCATTAGATTCCGTCCCACTAGATCAGAACTGTTAGCAAGCCCTTGGGGATGTTTATCATTCGCCGATCGCAATAATAAAGCAGCAGAATTAATCGCACCACAGGAAAGTACGACAATATGACCCATAAATAGATAAGATTGTCCGTTTATCTGAGCTTCAACGGCTTTAACCTCGCTTCCTGAAGCATTGGTATGTAAAGCTGTGACTTTAGCCGATGTTTTCAACGTTACATCATGACCTGCCCGTATTGCTGGGCTAACTCCTGTATCTTCTGAATCCGTGCGTCCTTCATCCCCAATTCCAATAGGTAAGTAAGCGGGATGTAGTCCGTATTCAGAAAGGCGATCGCTGATTTCTTCTACAGGAGAGATGCGATCGACAGGTGGGAGGGAATAATCTTCACTTCTAGGTGGTTCTGTGGGATCATCCCCTACTTTACCATGAGCGCGATATAGCTTTTCTGCTTCAGTGTAATAAGGTGCAAAATCTTGATATTTTAAAGGCCATTCAGGAGAAATACCATCTTGATGTTGTACTTGCTCAAAATCTCTTTCCCGAAGTCTTAATAACGCCCCATTATAAATTTTAGTATTGCCACCAACACAGTAGCTAGTTTGGGGATGAAATGGTTCACTCTCGCGATCGTACCACTGTTCTGGGGCGTGATAATCTTCTTTCTTAAATACTTCTACTTCAACTAATTCAGAGCTTTCTTTCTCGGTAAACTCTCCCTGTTCTAATACCAGGATTTTTTTGCCGGCTTCGGCTAGTTTGCGAGTTAATGTCCCTCCTCCTGCACCAGTGCCAACAATAATTACATCGAAAAATTGGTCATTGATAATCATATTTTGATTTATCCTTTGTTATTGGTCATTCGTTATTCGCCAATTCTTATTAATAGCTATTTGTCGAGCGTCATTTCCATTCATTTCCCTGAGTAAATCTCCATCATCGAGACTGCCAATATAGGAAAATCCAATTTTTTGATAAAGTTTTCCTGCTATTTTATTTTTATCAATTATTAGTTTTCAAACAATTTTTTTTAGACTAATTAATTTAATTAGGAAACCAATCTTCATCTAAAACTTGTACTAAAGTTAATTTAGTTTGTTCGGGCAGATCAAATAATTTACTCATTGATCGCTCGGAATCAGATAATATTTCGGTATATATTTCAGGTAGCTTTGCTTTTAAACTGGGTGATTCTTTCAGTCTTTTACGCAATAAAACTCGAAAATTTACGACTTCTGATTGCCAATGCTTTTTATTTCTTTCTTTCTCTGCTTTCCAATATTTAAGTTTTAACAGGTGTTCGGTCAAACGCAGTAATAAGCTCTCTACAGCGCGTTTTTGACTTTTACCCATATCTTCAATTTCTTCAATCAGGTTGTCCCAATCTACACTTAAATAGTCTTGATTTTTAAGTTTTTCAACCATTGTTTGAGTCCACAAATAATAGTCTTCTTCATATTTAATTCTAGTCATTTTGTTAAAACCATATCCTAATAAATTCATTAATCTATATTGTTACCAATTTTTTGTACCTATCTAACTCAATATCAAATTCAACTATTTTAATAATTCTCATTTATTTTCTAGCCTGTGTGGGGCTCCCTTAAGCAGGCAGAAATTTGATTAATCAGTTGTAAGATTTAAAGTTCGCCGTCACCTATCAATTTAAACCATCAAGACTATTTTTTAGGAGTGATTTTATGGAGATATCATTATTTAAATCATAAAAGAGATCGCAGATAATCCACAATCAATTACCTGATTTCAAATTAAATTTAGCTCTTCATGACAAAAATATTGTTTCTAATTTTCTTCAAGCCAAGGATAAAAGGGAGTATCAGTCATG
>JASJDX010000138.1 GCA_030064975.1 Pleurocapsa sp. MO_192.B19 | reverse complement strand
ATTAATGCCACATTTTTACCATTGCGACGTTTGATTACAAATATTTGTTGTTGATCTACTACTTCATCTAAGATGCTGGCTAAATTGGCTCTAGCTTGAGAATAGCTGGTTTCTTTACTTAACACGATCGCTTTTAAAATACTTGTACAACTATATTGTACAATAGCAAAATCATACCATTAAAATTTAATGCAATAAGCGTTTTAGATTTGAAAATTTCATCCTTATAAGATGATCGACCAAATAACGAGCTTGAAAAAAATAAACTCGATTATCCTTTACCTTTTCACATCAGGCGTGCTATGTATTTAATTAATTACTAAAACAGGACAATTAGCCAGGTTAATCACACGATTAGTTACGCTCTCAGCAGCAGCTTCTTCATCGATTAATCCTAAACCTCGACAGCCCATAATAATTAGATCGGCATTAATCTCATCGGCAACATCACAAATAGTAAAAGCGGGAACTCCTGATTTTTCTATAGTTTCGGCAATGATTCCCTGCTGGGCAAAAAATGATTTAGATTCTTGCAACAGCTTTTCAACTTGTTCTGCGGAACTCATTGCGCCTTCAGCGTTGCTTTCGACTACGGATAGGATGGTTAACTTACTATTGTGGACTTTGACCATGTTTGCTGTAAGTTCGATCGCTTTACGAGCTTCTCTAGTTAATTCGATAGGGAATAAAATAGTTTTAAACATCTCAAAACCTCAAAAAACAAGTGGGATTTAGATAAATCCCGCTCCAAGGACACATTATCGCAAAAAAACCTTATTAATACCTCAAATTTAATAATTTGAACTAATTAGTCTCATTCAGATAGGGGAAAGGCATAATAAGCAATTCCTTCAGATTGATAGTTAGGTAAATTGTCTTCTATAGAATCTCGTTCTACAACTGAAGGTGTATAAAAATGCGCTCCAGTTTGAGTGTTGAAAAAGCGATAAACTGGCGTTGTGTCTGGTTGCTGTTCAGCGTAAGCAAAGAAGGATTCCGTTTCTAAATTGAAGTTGCTCAAATTCGTTTCAACCGACTCTTTTTCTGCTTCAGAAATAGTATATAGGTGAGTTCCTGTATCTTGATTGAGAAAGCGATAAACTGTTTGCGGTTCAGGGTTTCCCGTTAAAGGATCGACACTGACATAAGAAGCTCCCTCAGAAACATAATTAGGTAAGGTTTCTAGTATCTGTGTTCGTTCATCTTGGGATGCCGTGTATAAATGGGTTCCCGTATCTGTATTTAAGAGACGATATACTGTTAAATCTGCATTTGAATCTACATTGGGAGGATTGACTGAAGCTTCTTCGACTGTGACTTGAAATGTATCTTCAACCGAATCACCGAGCAAATCTGTAGCCCGAATGACAACTTCTGCTGTACCGCTTTGATTGGCAGCATAATCGAGTAAAAGTTCTCCTTCCTCGATGATCACATTAACTAGTTCAGGATTGGAATTACTAACAAGTTCAAACTCCAGCTCATTTTCTTGTGATACAGTAATGTTACTGTAGCGAACAAGATTTCCATCATTATCAACAACAGGATTAGCAGGATCTTCCACAATCAATGGTAGATCGGTAAAAGCCGACTGACCAAAAAAATTGCTGGCGGGAAAGACAGGTAAACTAGCTATAGCATCAACTGAAGCTAGGTCAGCTTCGCTCAGCACCTCACCAAAAACAGTAAATCCACCATTTTGGTTATCGAGATTAGCTGAGTTGTCGGCTAGATTAAAAAACCATTGGCTAGTAGCACTGTTGGGATCGTTGCCCAACTTGGCCATCGCAATCGTACCTCTTAGATTAGACCTTTGATCGCTAAATTCATTGACTACAGGGGGATCAGTAGGAACTGATTCTACCTCTAATTGCTCAACTGTAAATCCTCCTCCCTGTATGATAAAGCCAGGAACCGAACGATGAATAATTGAATTAGTGTAATCACCATCGTTGACATAGTTAAGAAAGTTTTGCACCGTCGCCGACGCACCAGCATCAGGTTGATCGAATAACAGTACATTAGTTATCCCACCTCCTAGAGAACTATCGAACAGTTCAAAACGAGCTATCTGACCAGTTGTGAAAGGATCATCAAAATGCTGAAATAAATCAACCGTAGTATCTACCGCATTTTCTGAGACCAAAAAATCTTCAATAGGTTGAGTAATTATTGGTACAGTAGCCATGAAAAATCTTCCTCACGAAAATAATCATTATATCGCTACTAATCTAGACGAGTTATTGGCAATACTCCCACCGCTTTAGCGGGGGATTCTCTAGATCACTCTTAGAGATTCCTGCTTCTAATCCTCTTATCTAGCCCACTTTGGTACAAACGATATGCTATCTCCCACTGGTACTGACCCTGACAGAACGAATCCACAGGCATTTTGCTTTACTTCCATGACGCGCCCCGCCACAGAAGGATTTAAAAACTATTTGCTTTTACTCTTCCTTTTAGCTAGCTGCACGCGTCACCATTTAGTTTCGTGGGTGATATTTTCCGCGACGTGCCTAATACTTGGGGGAACTCCCTGTAATATTTAATGCGCTTTACCGCTAAAGCTATTGTACAACACTTAAATCCTTTGATATATAAAGATTCTATGTCAAACCGTCAAACCCTGCCCGCGATTCACCGCCCGATAAATCGGGTGTCCTCTCGCGGAAGAAAGATAGACAAATGATTAGGAAACACCATTAAACTTTATGTAGCTAAAAGCTAATTATCTTTACGACTTAAGCGATCGCCCTGGCGACAAACCAGATCATAATCACAGTAGCGACAAGCTTTACGATCTACATCGGGGGCGACGGGATAATGTCCTTGTTCTAGGTGGAATTTAACTTGTTCAGCAAAAGCGGCTAATTCTTCAGGATCTTTTTGAGGACGGCTAATGGTTTTTTGTTTTGTTATGGAGTAGTAAGCTGCTGGCTCTATTGATTCATCGGGATATTGTTCGGCGATCGCATCTTGATATACTGCTAGTTGAATATCGATATTGGCTTTTCCTGTAGCATCTTTAATCCCTGCGGGAGTAACACCACTAGTTTTGTAATCGATTACGGTTAATCCTGTGTTGGTGCGATCGATTCTGTCTACTTGTCCTTTGACTTGCAAACCATACCATTGAGTCTCAAATTTTGTTTCTTTAGCGACGACTTCTCTTTCTGGAGGTAAGAATTCGGCGGTAGCTAAATTAAGCATGAGTAAATCTAAATGTTCTTGGCGTTGGGCTTCCCATCCTGGTAACTGGGTGAGTTTTAATTCTTGTTCGGCGGTGGCAAAAGCTTTAGCTAATTGTTCTTGGTTGAATTTAGCTAAATCACTGGCGGTTTTAATTTGTTCTAAAGATAATTCCAGAGTGCGATGATAAAGATTGCCGCGAAAAGCTGCACTGAGATCGGATTCAGCTTCGGTTAATTCCTTGAGTTTTAGTAGTCGCGCACTAAACCATTTAAACGGACATTGACCTAACTGGGTTAACTGAGAAGCACTAAAAATTTTACTTTGAGGATTTATTTTAATTTTAATTACGCCATCATATTCATCAGGTGCGAGCGCACTTTCTCGATTAGCTTCTACTTGCCAAGCTTTAGTTATCTGGGGAAATAACAAGGATGAACAGGTTTCTTGCTCTAATAAACTCGGTTGACGCAAATATAATTGACGGGTTAGTTCAATACTAGGAATGGGTAAAATATTTACTGGACTGGGTTTTAGCCCTAAACGGAAAAGATAGGGGCTAGGTAAAATAGGCTGGCGATCGATTAATTCAGGATAAGAAAAAGTGATGCTTTGAGTCGGTATACCTAGCAAACAGTAAAAATAAAAAGTTTCTCTTTGGGCTATATCTACAGCGGTTTCAATCTCTAAGCCTTGCTTAAGCAATTGCTTGCGACTGTGAAAATCTAAAATAGAATCATCGGCGATCGCTGTTGGTAAAATTCCTTCTGCACTTCCCAACACAAAAACATAAGGATAGTTAGTACCCAATAAAGATGTGGGAGTATGTAATTCTATTCCACCCCTACCTGGTTGAGCAGGTATAGTTAATAAAGCTAATATTTCGTTTATTTCATTGAAAAAGGCTTGTTTACTCAGTTGTTGCGCTTTAGGATTAGCTAATTCAATCAAAGCTTCTTGAATACGATAAAATGCCACAATTTCCCGCGCCCAACATTTACCTTTTTCCAGTACATCCCAGCTAGATAAGATATCCTGCAAACGCTTTATCCAGAAATCTCGACGATAGCTCTTTTGTTCTAACTTAAGCAAACTTAAATCGATGCCCAACTCTTGCCAAGCTACTAAACCTGCTGGATGTTTTTGTCTTGCTTCAGCCCAAATTTCAGCGGACATATATTTGGCTAAAGGATGGGACAGTAACTTAGCTGTAGCTTCAAAAGGAAACTGATCTCTAATTACTTCTAGTAGTAGTTTTAACCATGCACCCATGCGAGTTTGCTCTAGAGGAATTTCATAGGATACTTTTACTGGTAAATTGTATTCCCAAGCAATATCAATTAAAGTCTCGCCATACAGTAATTCTTCCCTAGTGATTAAGACAATATCTTTCGCTGCAACTCCTTGAGTCAATAAAACTTTTACCTGAGTTAATACTCCGCGCACTTCTTCTTCTAAATTAGGAAAATTATTTAAACTAACTCCTTTTGGTAAAGCTGCCTTGTGTTGAAAGCACTGTTGCAATTGTTGGGCAATTCTCGCAGTATGACCTGGTTGACTGGCTATTACTTCCCACCCTTGAACTTGTAACCACTCGACAGCCTTTTGATTTTGGGGAAATAAATTATTTCTCGGTAATACTAAAATACTATCTTGTCCTGCGATCGCATTAATCAATACTAATTCAGCTTTACTTGGGGCAAAATAACCATAGAATAAATATGCTTTTTGATAAACAACATCAACTGCACCCTGCCAATATAGTTCTGCCGTATCAATACGATTTTTTTGTCTGAGATATTTTTGATAGGCGATCGCCAGATAACCTAGTTGTTGTATTCTAGGGTCAGAATTTTGTGGCAATATACTTAAATCTACTCCAGCGCGAAATAAATCTTTGATAGTTGATAAAAAAGCCCTGGCTGTACCTTCAATATCTTTTGTCTTTACTACTTCCCCCACTGCATTTTGTAGTAAACGACGACTCAATAAAGCAGAAGCAATTCCCCAACCCTTACGACGGACAATACTTTGAGCCAGACTTTCTAAACTGTAGTGAGAAACTTTTAGGTTTGAGGCGATCGCTTTACTGGGAGTAATCACCTGAACATTCGGTTTTAGAGAAACTGACGGACTTAACTCAGATATGATGTATCTGCCCATAGGTAGTATTTTAAAGAGGATAATTAAAGTTTGCAGCCTTTTCCCTTCTAATTTTAATGGGTGCGATCGCAATGCCCGTTATTGTTGTTTTCTCCGTCTTCGCTCCCACTTACCTTAGCTGTTATTAGCTTTAGTGAGAATTCAAACTAATTTTGGAGTTCAGCCGCTACCTGAATAACTTCATTGAAAACGCGCATCAAGTTGCCACCCCAAAGTTGGCGGATCTCATCTTCTGTGTAACCGCGAGTTAGTAATTCTCTGGTGATGTTTGGCATTTCCGAAACATCATCGATCCCAACAAGTCCACCCCCACCATCGAAATCAGAGCCGATGCCTACATGCTCGATTCCCATGACTTGGACCAGATGATCGATATGATCGATCGCGTCAGCGAGAGTTGGTCTATTTTTGGGATATTTTTCGTCAATCTGCCGATATTTTTCCTTGAATTTCTCTAACTCGACTTTACTCAGTTCTCCACGAAGCCAGGCTGAGGTTTCTTCCTTTAATTCCTCTAGAGCTGCCTCTCGTTCAGGAGTTTGTTTCATTTCTTTGATGAAATCATCTAACAGGCAAACCTGCACAACACCGCCATTTTGTTTGATAGCTTTGAGCATTTCATCACTGATATTACGGGGAACATCGCGAAGCGTGCGCGCACTAGAATGAGAGGCAATCACGGGAGCTTTCGTCAACTTGATGACATCCCAGAAGGTTTCATCATGTACGTGGGAAATATCAACTATCATACCCAAACGATTCATTTCCTCGACAACTTCTTCACCTAATGGACTCAAACCACCCCATTCAGGTTGTTTATCAGTAGAAGAATCGCCAAGCTCGTTGTTTTTTGAGTGAGTTAATGTTATGTATCGGACTCCAAGGTCGAAGAATAATTTTACGTTGCGAATGTCTTTGGCAATTGGATAGCCGTTTTCCATACCGATAAATATGGCGTGTTTCCCAGCCTTTTCCAGGCGATAGGCATCTTTGGGAGTCAAAGCGATCGCTGCTATATTAGGATTATCGGCAACCATCTTTTTGGTTAATTCGATCTGCTTTAGTGCAACTTCTTTGGACTTGGTATGCCCTTGGTCTGTCCGTTTCTTTTGCGGTGTAAATATCGACATGAATACAGCATCCAATCCGCCTTCTTCCATACGAATAAGATCCCATTGCCCGCTGTCACCTTGACCTGGAGCATGTCTAACGCTCGGATTGAAATCTGGATTTAAAAACTGTTTCATTGGCCAATCGATATGGGTATCGACTGTTAAGACTCGATCGTGGATTTCAGAGGTTCGTTCTGACAATGATTTTGGCTGCGTGCATCCATTTAAAGCCACTAAAATCATCGACATCGACAAAATACAAATTTTCGGTAAATCTTTCATCCTGATTATGCCTCTATAGCGATCTTGCGGAGCGAGGTGGCAGAGCCAATCGCTTTACATTTAATAATACTTTAGTAACACTCGTGCTAATTGTTGTTGAGCTAATGCACCTAAAATATTTAAAGCGATCTCGACTTTGTCTCTGTTTGAGGATAAACTGCTGCGCTCGGCGCGATCGCTTTCTTCAGACCAAAGCAAGCCAAAGTTGAGGCGCAAGCAATTACCATAACTTTGAGAAGGAGAAAAAATTACTCCTGGAGCGATGCTAATTTTATACTCTAAAGCTGCTTGGTAAAGTTCCAGCACGTCAAAATTTTTCGGCAACTCCAGCCATAAAAACTGACCGCCTTGAGGTTGTGTCATCCTGATTTGAGGCGGAAAATAGTTGCTAATTGTGACTCTCATCTTTTCCATTTGAGCCTGATAAGTACGACGCAATTTTCTTAAGTGGCGTTCATATCCCCCATTAGCAAAAAAAGCAGCAACTGTTAGTTGAGGAACAATTGAAGTCATCACGTTCGTCACTATTTTTAATTTTTTGACTTCCATCAGGTTGCGCTCGGCAACTAGCCAACCCACTCTCAAACCAGGAGAAAGGGTTTTACTCACCGAAGAACAATATAAAACTCTTCCTTGAGTGTCAAAAGCCTTGATAGCTTTGGGACGATTACCTAGAAAAGATAAATCTCCATAGATATCATCTTCAATCAAGGGAATATCATACTTATTCAACAGTTCGACCAAATCTTGCTTACGGCGATCGCTCATGCAACTACCCAGAGGATTACTAAAATTAGAAACGATTACACAGGCAGCGATTTCAGAGCGATCGAGTGCTGTTTCGAGATGTTCTAGGGAAAGTCCTTCTCTGGGAGAAGTCGGTAGTTCCAAAGCTTTAAGATGAAGTGATTCTAAAGTTTGTAATAGTCCATAGTAGCAGGGAGATTCGATCGCTACGATATCTCCAGGTTGGGTTACAGCTTGAAGAGCTAAGTATACAGCTTCAGCTGCACCATTAGTGACCAGAATGCGATCGGCAGAAATCGAACAACCTGCATCAATTAGCTTTTTAGCAATTTCTTGACGCAAAGATTCACAGCCACCGAAAGCATGATAAGTATGAGAAATTTGGGGATGAGTACGAATTACTTTACTCATGAGGCGATTGAGAGTAGCTAGGGGTAACAGTTGAGAAGAAGGTACACCAGCACCAAGTTTGACAATATCGGGTATATCTAGATCCGCGTATACGCGAGAGACGATGGAAGTATCTACGGAACTTGCTTGTTGGGGAGGATCGGAAGAATGCGGTTCTTGAGATTTAATACTTGCTTTGACATAATAACCAGACTGAGGGCGTACAGTAATCAATCCTCGATCTTCCAGCAAGCGGTAAGCTTCCATAACTGTAGAAATACTCACAGATAATTGCTGGTGCAGCTTGCGAACTGATGGTAAACGATCGCCTGGTTGTAAAGTTCCTTGTAAGATCAATTCTCTAATGCGATCGGCAACTTGTTCGTAGAGATGTTTCGCGGAAGATTTAGCCACCAATACAGTTTCTTGATTAATAACCATAACAGTTTTAATTAACTTAACTGTAATGATAACAATTTAGAGTAACTGCCTCTGTAAACTTCGAGTTAGATACTCAATAATTGATATGAATCATCGTCTAAAATCCCATAGGGAGTTAGCTAAATGAGAACAGTCGGTTTAATAGGTGGAATGAGTTGGGAAAGTACAGCTCTTTATTACAAGTATCTGAATGAAGCTGTTAAGCAAAGAATCGGCGGACTTCACTCATCAAAAACAGTTATTTGGTCATTTGATTTTCATGAAATAGAAGCCCTGCAATCAGCAGGGGACTGGGAAAATGCCACTAAGAAATTGATAGAAGCAGCCCGATCCTTAGAAAAGGCAGGGGCAGATTGTTTACTAAACTACTAAAGCCGAAACCTTTACCGAACGGTTGCTCGACATTCTCAACAGTAGCGCGATCGCGCTCGATGACCGATAAAGGTCATCGCACGGGACTATTTGACGTAATGGCGTAGTTAAACCGCGTCTACTTTGAAACCCGTAGTTTTTCCCTATAGAAAAAACTCCAGTTCTCAATCTGGACGAGGTATATACCAATTCTTCAAAGTTTTGATAATTGATAATGATTAAAATGACTAATTTTCTACCTTTAGCCTATTTCCAAAATCAGTTTATTCCTATAGAGCAAGCCAAGATTTCTATTGCTACCCATGCTTTACATTATGGAACGGCTGCATTAGGAGGATTGCGGGGAATTCCCGATCCTCAAAATCCCGAACAAATTTTATTATTTAGACTAGACTGCCACTGTCAAAGATTAAGTAATAGTGCCAAGTTTTTAAATTATGATTTATCTGCCGATAAAATTAAGCAGATCATTACTGATTTTGTCAGTAAAAATCGTCCCCATACTTCTTTTTATATTCGCCCTTTAATTTATACTTCCAGTTTAGGAATAGCACCTAGATTACATCAAATAGAAAAGGATTTATTGGTCTATGGGTTAGAAATGGCTCATGAATTATATCCTAAAGGAATTAACTGTAGAATAAGTTCTTGGTATCGACAAGAAGACCGCAGTTGTCCCCTAAAAGGAAAAACTAGCGCGTCTTATATTACTTCGGCACTGGCAAAAACTGAAGCTGTTGAGTCGGGTTTTAATGATGCAATTTTACTTAATTCCCAAGGGAAAGTTGCCGAAGCTTCAGCGGCAAATATTTTTATTGTTAGAAATAAAAAATTAATTACCCCTGGGTTTGAGCAAGATATTCTTGAAGGAATTACCAGAGATAGTATTTTGACAATTGCTAAAAATTTAGGAATCGAAACTCAAGAAAGACCCGTAGATAAATCTGAACTATGTATCGCTGATGAAGTTTTTTTATGTGGTACGGCACTTAAGATAACTCATGTTAACCAAATCGAAAATTATCATTTGCCAAATCATAGATCAATTGGCAAGCTACTCAAAGAAAAATTAATAGTAATTATAGAAAATAAAGATCCTAAATATCAAGATTGGATTTCAAGAATAAACATCTCTTGAAAAGAAAAATATATCTTAAGGAATGCAATAAGTCTAATTACCAATGTTTGATTCTTTATGCTTCTATAGCGATCTCGCGGAGCGAGGTGGCAGAGCCAATCGCTTTACATTTAATAATACACTTTAGTAACACTCGTCCTAATTGTTGTTGAGCTAATGCACCTAAAATCTTTAAAGCGATCTCGACTTTGTCTCTCTTTTTTGTCTCTCTTTGAGGATAAACCGCTGCGCTCGGCACGATCGCTTTCTTCAGACCAAAGCAAGCCAAAGTTGAGCGCAAGCAATTACCATAAGCTTGAGAAGGAGAAAAAATCACTCCTGGAGTGATGCTAGTTTTAACTAAGCAGTATGTTTCAAATCAGCAAAGATAGATCCCGTAGGGTGGGTAGAACAAATAACAACTAGAACAAAATATAAAACAAGCGATCGCCTGTCTCTAATTTCAATCTTAGAAAAGACCATCGCCATATTTTTTACTCAACAGCTTGATTTGACATGGTGAGGAGACCTAGCCGTCACTCAAGCTCAATTTAAATCTTTATTTATGATTCAGTAGGTTTCATCACCACCACACCATAAGCTTTTGGATTAAGATATTTCTGGGCAGCGTTTTGTAAGTCTGCGGCAGATATATCCTGGAT
>JASJDX010000137.1 GCA_030064975.1 Pleurocapsa sp. MO_192.B19 | reverse complement strand
ATATTTCTTTCTCGTCCATAGGACAAATCAGCCTGAATATATCGATCGTCAATATCATTAACAGTCTCAACCTGATTCACAATTACCCCCACTTGTAATCCTTGAGACTCAATTACAATCACACTGTCCGTCAGATAACACTGCTCAAATTTATGACCAAAACGCAGATCTAAGTGCATTACTGGAATAAACAAGGAATGCAAATTTAGCAAACCGACAATATCTGCTGGTGCTTCGGCTATGGGAGTTAATTCTGGTAATAAGAATATTTCTTTGACTTTTTCAGCCGCGATCGCATATCGTGTATCATCTAAACTAAAAATTAAATAGGGTTTCGTTGCCATAGTTCATTCCTTATACGGTAGTTATTAGTTGCTAATGTATTGACGAACAACTTCTCTTAGCTCTTCTGGCTCAAAAGGCTTGGTCAGATATTTACTAGTACCAGCAATATGCCCTTTCATCTTGTTCACTAAACCATCCCTCGCTGTCACCATAATGATCGGTAAGTTTTTGAACTTGGGAATTTTACGGATTGTTTGACAGAACTCTAATCCATCTACATCAGGCATCGTTAAATCCAGTAACAGCAGCTTAACTGGCTGTTGATTAAGTATTTTTAGAGCTTCCGTTGCCTTGTCTGCTAGCAAGACGTTGTAGTCTTCTTTTAATGCCCGTTTGATCGTGGTTTGAATAATCGGACTATCATCCACAGATAAAACTATTGGTAAGCCTGGACTATCTGCTTGACTATCTAAAGGTTGAGGAGTGCTAGTGGAAGTTTTGACAGCAGTTGGCATCTTAGGAGCAGTGTTTTCTGGTGATTTAATACCAGCCTGAATCGATTTGATTTTTGCTTTTGCTTCAATTACAGCCTGAATTGCTTCAGATGTTCCCTCAAAGCTTACCCAGCCATTGTTAACCCAATTAAGATAACTTTTCGCTACTGTTAAAGGGTCTTTGCCCATTTTTTCGGCAATATCGACAATTGCTCTTTTACCATCTACTAAATTTCTCAAATGTTCTTTAACTTGAGAATTATTGATCTGTTTAAGCTGCTCTTTGGTGACAATGGGAATGGCATCCAAACTGGGGATTTTGGGGGCAAGACTCTGCCATTTTTGCTGACGTTGATTTAATTGTTGTTGAATCTTAGACCAAGCTAAACCATGACGATCTTTGCCATAACTGAGATCGAAATCACTAGTTGCTTGCCATTGTGCTTCCCCTGGGTGAGCTAAAAATTTTTCTAAAGTTAAAATGACTTTGGTTGTAATCAAAGCTTCTACTTCTTCCCAGGTAAAAACTCTCATCTTAGTCAATAATTCAATTAACTCTGTTATCGATGTGGGATTAGTTATTTTTTCACTAGCTACAGATAACGCAGCATTGATTAAATTGGGTTTTAATTGATCACCCAACATTTTGCAAAACTCTTTATTATTAGGTATTTGGGAGACTTGAGTGTCTCCATAAACCAATGATCCATGGCGCAAAATTAAGATACAAGACCTTTGATGTTGCCAAGAGGTTACTTGGGTTTTTAAGCTTAAAACTCCATTGGCATTCTTCTTAAACAAAGATTCTAAAATAGAATTAAGCTCACTTGATTCATACTTATTTGATGACATTGTTAGCTTTTATTGGCTTTTATAATCAAAAACCCATATGGATTAATATAGATAGAACTATAATTCCCAAAAAAGTCATCAAATTAACGTTATTTATACCAAATTTTCGATGTAATCTTTGTACAACCAAGCAGAAGTGGCAAAGCAAGAAAATACTTTTACTGAAAATTTCATCAGTAAATTCGCTAAATGTAGTTAGACCAACTAATATAATTACGGATAACTTATTGCTTGTTATCTAATAAACAATAATTACTATTGGCTTTGGCGACCGCTTACAAATTATTATTAAATTATTAGTTAATACAAAACAAGCAGAATAATCAGTTCTCGGCTGGATATTCGCAATCTCCCCTGAGCCGTAAAAGACAAACTAAGCCAATCTTCTATTAAGCTAAATTGTGGCGACAAGCCACATACGAAGCTGGCAACAGGACTTGAACCTGCGACCGGCTGATTACAAATCAGCTGCTCTACCAACTGAGCTACGCCAGCACTAGAAACCTATAATAGCAGATTATTTTCGATCTGGGCAAACTTTTTTAAGGGGCTTTGGCTATTTCCCCTCAAAAGTTTATGCCATACTGCTTTCCATTGCCCAGCGTGCTAATTCTGTACGATTGTTAAGACTAGTTTTATTGAGCATATTAGACACATGACTCTCGATAGTGCGTTGACTAACATTTAGTTGTTTGGCAATTTCACGGTTAGCCATACCTTTGGCCACCAACTGGACTACTTTTAATTCTGTAGGAGTTAGTTCAACGTTATGGGGTACATGAATAGTTGGCGCACCATCTAAACCTTTGGGGCGGCCTTGTTCCCAGCGTTTGATTTGATTAAGAGAAGACTCTACCTGAGCTACTAATTCTTCTGGCTCAAAGGGTTTTACCATATACACATCCGCTCCCTCATTTAAACCCTTAACTCGGTCTTGGCTTTGACCTTTTGCCGACAAAAACAAGACAGGAATTCGATTGGTCGCTGGTTCTTCACGAATATGTTTGACTAAGGAATAACCATCCATTTCTGGCATCATTACATCACAAATAATCATGTCAGGAACATCATTATTATCCAACAGTTCCAGAGCTTCTCTGCCATTTTCAGCAGTGTCTACGTTATAGCCTCTAAACTCCAGATAATCTTTAACTAATAAAATTAAGTTAGGGTCATCATCTATGAGAAGCAGCTTTTTATTATCTTTCTGAGAATTGTCTTTCATGGGTAATAATGCTTTTAGCCTTTACTGTAACTGTTTAGTCTACTTCACTGTTTCAGAATGTGTCCCTATTTATATTTAAGTCTGAGAGGGATCACTGATTGATAATTTTAAGAATATGTTAATTCGACTAGACGTCAGCAGGGTATTATCGGCTGACATAACTGTAGAATTACACAATATATAATCTAACCTTAATATGATTTTTCGACTACTAATAAATAATTCGTTAATTAGCTAAACTTGGAGTATTGATGAGTAAAAATTTCAGATAAGATAATTGATGATTATAAAATTATCTCCTCTGAATGATTGAATAACAGTCTTAGTTACTTAATAGCTCACGGATTAAAATAGTTATATTTGATAACCTTTGCCCACAAAAAATAAGTTGTTTTTAAAATCATGGTTATTTTAGTCGATCAGCTAAATGAGTTAATACACTTGCGCCGTTCCACCAAACCTCGCCTCTTTAATGGGACAAGGATAGACGACAACATTATCTGGCAAATTCTTGAAAATGCGAACTGGGCTCCTAATCATGGTTTAACTCAACCGTGGAGATATAAAGTTTTTACTGATTCTGGTCTAGAAAAATTGGCTTATTTTCAGGCAGATTTATATAAAAAATTAACTCCAGAAGAAAAGTTTAAACCAGAAAAACATGAGCGTATGAAGACAAACTTACTTAAGTCTTCTCACGTAGTTGTCATCTGTATGGAGCGGCAAAAATCAGAACAAATACTGGAAATAGAAGAGATAGAAGCGGTAGCTTGTAGTGTCCAAAATATGGTATTAACCGCAGCAGCTTATCAAATTTGTAGCTTTTGGGGATCTGGTGGCGTTACCTATACTGAGGAGTTAAAAGAATTCCTCGGTTTAGGAGAAAAAGATAAATGTCTTGGTTATTTGTACTTAGGATACAGCGATAATCCAACGACCAAGAGTCGTCGCAGTCCAATTCAAGATAAGGTAGAATGGTTTGCTGAAAATATTTAGCAATAAATTTCATCTTTATTTCCTACTATTTCTCCAAGTAATCTGTAACTGCTACTTGCGATCGCAATTCTATCAAGTATTCTTGTTGAATAAACAACTAAGCAAAAAATTAATAATTATTAATATTTAATTAATAATTAGAGTAATCTGTACAAATAAAATTAACTGGTTAAGATCATGAGTTATTAGATGAACTAATTAGCAATTAACAAACAAAATACTTGAATCAATCCATCGCATCTAATCTGGTTAAGCTTTACATTTTGCGGGGACTTGCTTTCGCTTGGTTTCCTATTCCTACTATTGTTTTATTTTATGAGAGTCATGGACTTAATTTAGAGCAAACCGTTCTCCTGAAAACAATTTTATCCCTATCAATTTTAGTACTAGAAGTGCCATCGGGATATTTAGCCGATCTTTGGGGAAGAAAAGCCTGTCTAGTAGTGGGTAGTGGAGTTTGGATTGTAAGTTGGTTAATTTATTGTGTAGGAAACTCTTTTAGTGAATTTGCGATCGCCGAAATTTTAGCAGGAGTTGCAGGGAGTCTAATTTCGGGGGCAAATACCGCCCTGGGTTTTGATTCTTTATTACAGTTAGGACGAGAAAAATACTATCAAATTTGGGAAGGAAGATTAGTCGCTATTGCAGGAATTAGTGAAGCTATTTGTGGCATTATTGGTGCGGCGATCGCTTCAATTAATTTAGTGTATCCTTTTTATTTACAGACAGTTTGTTTAGTAATTTATTTTTGTTTGGCACTTACTTTAGTTGAACCACAATCTCATCAGCCTATCGCTAAAACTCAAAAAATAGAACAGCTAAAAGACATTATTATTGATGTTTTTCAACATTCCCGTATTAGATGGCTAATTCTGTTGAGTGGAACTTTTTCTACTGCCAGTTTTTTAATTGTTTGGCTATCACAAGATTATTTAAAACAATTGAATATCCCTATTCAAGCTTTTGGTTGGGCTTGGGCAATATTTCATTTAGGGATGAGTTTAGCTTCAATTAATGCTCATCGAGTAGAACGTATTTTAGGGCTAAAAAAAGCTTTTTTTAGCTTGGTTTTACTATTAGCTATTTCTTATATTTGTTTGGGTAGTATTAATCAAGTTTGGGGCATAATGTTTATTATGACTATTTATTTAGTCAGAGGTTTTTCTTCCCCTTTAATTCTCAATACCATCAATCAACAAATAGCCTCTTCTTTTCGAGCTACAATTCTTTCAATTAATAGCCTGATTTTTCGTATTGGTTTTGCTTTAGTTGCCCCGATTATTGGTGCGATCGCTTCAGGCTACGATCTATTTACAGGATTAATTACCGCTGGTTGTTTCTTTTTGATTTCTGGTTGTTTCTTTTGGTGGCAATTAGTTAAAGCAAAAGCATTTTAATCCTAATGAAAAATGATCTTCCCCTCCTTTTCAACGTGAGTTCGAAATTCGGAGTATGCCCGTAGGGCACGCTGAGTCTAACGACTTGCTCCGCAACCGCGAACGGAGTATGCCCTACGGGCACGCTACGCGAACGGAGTACTCGCTGCCCTAAAGGACTCGCTGAGTCCTACGTCCTTCGGACGCGCTTTGCGAACGGACAAGCGATCGCAACCGCATCGCGCGAGACGCTACGCTACGGAGTTCGGAGTATTCGCTATGTCCTTCGGATAACGGGGCTTATAAAGTGCGCCTGCAGGTGAGGCACACAGCCCCTCCGCTACGCGAACGCGAAAAGCTACGCAACGGAGTTACAATTTTTCCCCCGAAATAATAGGGAATGTAAGTATCTCTCAAGTTATGAATTACGAAATTTCTCGTTTCATCAAACTGACGTTTTTCAAGGAGGGGAATTCTCGCTCACACCCGATAAAATAAAGATTTTTAGCTGAATAAATCTAAATCTGTGACTGCACCTAAACTACTAGAAGAAACTAGTTTGGCATATTTTGCCAGGACACCTCTAGTATATTTAGGTTGACGTGCTTGCCATTGATTACGACGTTGAGTTAATTCTGCTTCGTCAACGTTAAGCTGCAACAACCTCTGGCGGGCATCAATAGTAATACTATCTCCTTCCTTAACCAGTGCAATCGTACCTCCTACAGCAGCTTCGGGAGCAACGTGACCAACTACCATGCCATAAGTTCCCCCAGAAAACCTACCATCGGTAATCAGTCCCACAGAATCTCCTAATCCTGCACCGATAATTGCCGAGGTTGGGGCGAGCATTTCTCGCATTCCAGGACCACCCTTAGGTCCTTCGTAACGAACAACTATCACATCTCCTGCTTTAATTTTCCCATCTAAGATTGCTGATAAGCATTCTTCTTCTGATTCAAAAACTCTCGCAGGGCCAGTGATTTGCGGATTTTTCACCCCACTAATTTTAGCTACTGAACCTTCACTAGCTAAGTTTCCCTTAAGTACAGCTAGGTGTCCTTCAGCATAGACAGGATTATTCCACTGACGAATCACGTCTTGATCTGTGGGTGGATTTTCGGGGATATCGGCTAAAACTTCGGCAATCGTTTTACCTGTAACAGTTAGAGCATCTCCGTGTAATAAATCATGCACCAAGAGCATTTTCATTACTTGAGGAATTCCCCCCGCATTGTGCAAATCTACAGTGACGTATTTGCCCGATGGCTTGAGATTACAAATTACGGGAACTCTTTTACGGATGGTTTCAAAGTCATCTAGGGTAAGTTCAACCCCAATAGTATTGGCGATCGCCAGTAAGTGTAATACCGCATTGGTTGAGCCACCCACTGCCATAATTACAGTAATGGCATTTTCAAAAGCTTTACGAGTTAAGATCTGACTCGGCAGGATTTGTTTTTTGATTGCTTCAACTAGGGCAAAAGCAGATTTTTCAGTACTATCGGCTTTTTCTTCGTCTTCTGCGGCCATAGTTGAAGAGTAGGGTAAACTCATGCCCATTGCTTCAAATGCCGAGGACATAGTGTTAGCAGTAAACATTCCCCCACAAGAACCCGCACCAGGACAAGCTTTGTGTTCAATGGCATCTAACTCGGCTTTATCAATTTTCCCCGCGCTATATTGTCCTACGGCTTCAAAAGCACTAACTACGGTTAAATCTTTCCCATTATGTTTTCCTGGCTTAATTGTGCCACCGTAAACAAAAATACCAGGAATATTCATGCGGGCGATCGCCAACATTGCCCCAGGCATATTTTTATCGCAACCACCAATAGCCAATACCGCATCCATACTCTGTCCATTACAAGCGGTTTCGATGGAATCGGCAATTACATCACGGGATACTAGAGAATATTTCATTCCTTCTGTCCCCATAGAAATCCCATCACTAATAGTAATTGTCCCGAACATTTGGGGCATTGACCCCGCCTCTTTTAGTGCCGATTCTGCTCGCAATGCTAGGGTATTAATTCCCATGTTGCAGGGAGTAATGGTGCTATACCCATTAGCTAAACCGACGATGGGCTTATTAAAATCATTATCACCAAAACCTACTGCCCGAAGCATGGCACGGTTTGGCGATCGCTGGTCGCCTTTGGTCACTTCTTGGCTTCTTCGATTGTCAGACATCAACAAATTCTCCTTTTGATGGCAATCACCTAATAAAAGTACAATACCTAAATATCTGTTGGAGTGAGGCTTAAATTTACCAATTCTTTTTATAGATAAAAGCTATTGACATTTATTTAGCTACAGCTATCTAACTTGATTCTGAAGGATAGTCCTGGCTAGTTTTACTCCTATTTAGATTAGTTACCGCTTCTTGTAAAATAACATCTATTTCATTCTGGGTAATGTTAACTATGTTAAGAGATTGTTTGAACTTGGAGGTAATTCCTGCTAACTTCCTAATAATAATTTGAACTAACTTAGTATCTTTTCTAGTTTGTGAAGAGCCATTTTGATTGATTAAATTTATTTCTCGCTCTAACAATCTATTGAGATTATTAACCTCAAATAAAATATGATTTGTTTTTTGAATCGGTTGCTTTATTTGCTGTATTTTAGATTGGGCTAGATTAATTGTTTTTTGAATGTAGTTTAATTGAGCAATATTAGTTTCCATGGATTGAAACTGCTCTTTCAATTTAGCTTTTGATAATGATAAGCCTGTATGGAAAGCAATTTGTTTAAAACATTCAATTTCATCTGTTTGCCAATCTTTGAAACTAAAGCATTGATGAGCCACTAATAACCCATACAATTTGCCATTATCCCAATTAATTGGTGCTACTAAATTAGCTTTAACTCCTATTTTGGCTAGGTTATCTACATAACAAGGAGTCATTTTCGCCTCATAAATATTACGAATAGCTCTAACTCTTCCCTGCTGGTATTGATCTATATAGCGGTATTCAAAACAAGGATCTTGAATTACACTACCTAAAATTGGGGCCAAAGCAGGAATAGTCACTTCAGCCACAATCTCTCCCATACTTTCAGCTTGCAACCCATACACGACAACACGATCGCAGTTCAATAATTCTTTTGCTTTAACTACGGCTAACTGTAATACTGCTGTCGAGGTTACTGCGCGATGAATATCTTGGGTGATGTCGGTAATTAACTGCTGTGCTTTCTGGCTATTTTTGACCTGATTATCTAAATCTAGGTACGCTTGAGAGCGAGATATTTGTTCTATTGTCCAATCTGCTATCTGTAGCACAAATTCTACTTCTGTCTGTTCCCATTGACGAGTTCCTGAACACTGGTGCATAACCAATAGTCCATATAGGGAATTGTTTTTACGAGTTAAAGGTACTACCAAATTAGACTTGACGTCGATTTTTTCTAGATTCTCCACATAGCAAGGACTCATTCCTGCTTCATAGATATTAGTAATTGCCTTTACTCTGCCTTTTTGATACTGATCGATATATCTGGCTTCAAAACATGGATCTTGAATTGTTGTGCCATAAATTTGAGCATAGCCAGGAGTTACAGACTCTGCCACAATTTTGCAGAGTGTTTTTGACTCCATACTATAGACCACAACGCGATCGCATTTTAAAGCTTGATAGACAATTTCTACACTGGCTTGAAGTATATCCTCCTCAGTATAAGCTTTACGTAGTTTTTTAAAGATATTAGTCGGTAAGAGGTTCAATTGATTCCCATTTTGTGAAATTCCTGATAATGACAGTGAAGGCTGAGTAGTCATAAAAATATGAGTAGTTTTATTTTTTTATTAACTGAAAAATTTCTAGCAGAGATGTCTAGCAAAAATAATTATGCTAATTGGTTAGCCAGCCCAGCACTGTAGCTAAGGTTGATACCTCTGACATAATAGTGTTTATGTATAATTACTGAAAATTTTATCGTATTTCTGTAATATTAGAACGCTCAATATTAGCTATTTATCAAAATCAAACCATATTTAATGTTTGATCTTTAATATTAAAAATATTAAATAAAAAAGTATTTTATCAGGTTAACAAACTCTAAAGGTTGTTCAAAATGAACATTATGACCGCTATCTTTGACTAAGTTGAGATTGGATTGACAGCAAAGGCTAGTGATTGTTTGATTAATCAACAAGAATTTTTTATCGAATTTTCCCACTACAAGTAGCAGAGGAATTTTATTGGCTGAAAGCTTATGCCACAAAGAAGGCTGCTGCCCCGTTCCTATGTTGCGTAATGATTTAGCTAGCTTGAGAGGATTATTATTTAATTTTTTAGCGATCGCTTGAGGGTAATTGGGATGTTGGGTAAAAGATGCAAATAAATTATTACTATACCATTGTTCTAGGAATAAAAAATACTCTTGTGATTCTAATTGTTCTGCCAGTTTTAAATCCTCTTCAATTCGGCGCTCTCGCTCTAGTTTGGTCGCCAATCCTGGAGAAGTAGATTCTAAAATAACTCGCTTAAAATACTGGCTAAAATAAATAGTTAAATATAAAGCAATTCTTCCTCCCAGAGAATAACCTACTAAAAAACACTGTTTAATTCGCAATTTTTCTAGTAAGTTAATTATTGCTTGAGCAACGTTTGGCATTCTATAGTCATGCTCATATTTAACCTCTGTTTTTCCATGACCAGGTAGATCGATTACCAAGCAACAAAACTGTCCCGATATTAAATTAATTATTTCCAGAAAATCATCGCCTCTCCCCATAAAGCCATGTAAAAACAAAATAATAGGTTGTTTTCTATCGCCAAACAAAACATAGTTAAATTGATAATTATCTAAAATCATTAACTACTATCTAGTACTTATTACCTAGTATTTATTACCTAATCCATATTAATTGGATCGACATCAATGGTCATATTAACGGATTGAGGTAAATGCGATCGCAAGTTATTCAAATCGGGTAAATTAACTTTTTCGACTGCGGGAAATTTAAGTAAAATTTGCCAACGATAACGACGAGCAACCCGCATAATACTAGCAGGTGCAGGGCCTAATATTTCGTATTCCCTACTTAAAATATCGACTAGGCGACTGGCTAAGGTTTCTGCTGCTTGTTGTACTTCTTGTCGATCGATACTACTAAGTTTAATTAAGATTAAATTACCGTAGGGAGGATAATTTAATTCTGCTCTTTGGGTTAATTCAGTAGTACTAAAATTATGATAATCGTGGGTTTTTACGGCTTGAATTACTGGATGTTCTGGAGAATAAGTTTG
>JASJDX010000136.1 GCA_030064975.1 Pleurocapsa sp. MO_192.B19 | reverse complement strand
ATGGTAGCGAAATTTTTGGTATTCATTGATTTTCTCCAATTATTTGCCCTACGTTCTATCGACGATAGTTAGCTGTTAGCTAGGGCAGTTTAAGTAATAAATAATTATTTTTGCTGAAGCAATAGTGAAATAAGTGAATAGAGACGAGTATTAGCTTCGGTTGGACTTGCTCAACTAACGACCAAGAACTAACAACTAACATCCCAGCAGTGTTGCAATAATTCCACCAACTCTTGATGTTTCGCGGTAGATTGCTTAATTGTGTTGTGGACAAGTACGGCGACAGTAACATCCCTAATTTCGACCCAGATATTACCGTCACGAGTACGCCAACAAGGTACGGCTAATTCTTGTAAGTGTTGGATAATTTCTGGTTTAGCGAGATCGGGAACATCAACAATTGGCGTGACAATAAAATTACCAAAGGTCGAGCTACATTCATGGTCTTGTTTGCCAATGCTACGTTCAGGATAGATATCTAAGCTGGTAAATAACCACCAGCAGCAAGCTAATATACGTGCTACTGAGGGAATTTTTCTTTGTTCTAACCAATAAACTAATTGGAAAAAGCACAAACTATAAAATCCTGGTTTGGGAGACAAGCCTTCTAGCCAATTACGCTTAAGTCTACCGCGATCGCATTTTCGATGTAACTTATCTATATATGTCTGCCATTGGTACACAAGATGACTAAACTTTTTACTCTCGTGCCTTGGCGACGAAAAACTGGATGAACCCAGTTGTTGTAGAGAAAACTTTTGGACGAAAGGCTGTTGCATGACTCTGACTCGTAACAACTTCGATGTTTTGTTTATACCAGAAGCCCTATTTGAATTTTTACTGCCGAATTGAATATAGATTGATTCATATTTATTGCATACATACTCAACTATCTTCAACTTATATTTGCCAGGGATTATATATTTCTCGTGTGGTAAGGGTACTAGTCTTTTTCCGCCAGCTACAGGTATTTTTAGATGAGGACATTAGCCTTTGTGTACTCATTTGTTACTTATTAGACTTAGTGAGCATTTTTGTAGATTACGAGCTTAAGAAAGACAAAGAAATACTAGAACATCTGGCAGATAAGCAAATGCCTTTGAGTGAAATGCAGCTTGGGCGTTACGATCGCGTTTTAGGCGAAAATCGTAAACGAATCGATCATCTTTACCGAGGTAATAGACTTGTTGTGAAATAAAATTTAAAACTGCTGAAAAGCTTACTAGATAAGGCTTATAGGTATTTTATCCGAAAATCGCTGAATGCCTTGATTTACAAGGGTTTCACCCATTTTTTTGCTTAATTCACAACAAGTCTAATATTATACGACCTTTGTAAATAAAGCTATCATCATTACGGGAGCTTCAAGATAAGCCTGTCGAAACTTTAATAGAACATTTTGAATATTGTCACTATCTAAAATATCTGCATGATTTTGAGCCAAGTAAGCAACACCATCGCCTAATTGTTTCAGGCGATCGCGAACTTTCTCGAACACAGCTTTGATTTCTGTTGTCATAAATTTACAGTGTGGGAATTAAGTGTAGCCTAAAGGGACTAGCCACATTCTTATTCTTCCCAGACGATTTTGCAAAATTAAAATATACATAAGAAGTTAATTAGCAGGCGTCGCCGGATCGAGGTATGATTTTATCTTTTAGCAACTGAACAGATCGACTAATGACTAATAACTAATAACTAATAATTAATAACTACAATCAGATTACTTTTCGGTTTCACATTGTGCCTTTGTGGTATACTTGTAATCGGCAACGCCAATTAGCAAAACAAATCATAATCTAGGATCGACAGACTTACTTTCGAGTTCGAGTACGCCAAAAACACATTCATTAACTTGTCTTTTGGATGCACCCAAGACAAATCCTTCCAGAGATTCAACACCAAGAGCAAATTCTCTTAGAGCAAGCGATCGCTTTAAACTACAAGTATGATTTCTCACTACATGACTACCAAACTTAGGAGTAGTGATTATGACCAACTTTGGTCGAGCAAATTCAAATAAAACTCCCTCTAGAATTGGTTACTGATAAAATTGCCAAAATTGCTCAACGTAATAACAAGCATTATAGAGTCTATAGAGTCTGTTGTGGCAGTATTATGCTTTCAGTCACAGAAAGTCTCGTTACCTAAAGCTCCTATGGGAGTGCGGATGGCGAGACTCGAACTCGCAAGGCGTGAGCCACACGCCCCTCAAGCGTGCGTGTCTACCGATTCCACCACATCCGCGTATCAGCAATATTTAATTTATCATATATTTAACTATAATTAATTATTTAACTATGATTAATTGTTTTTTCATTTATTGAGCTAATTGAGATTCTACTAGTTTTCTAAACTTTTGACGTTGCTGAGGAGTTAATATTTCCCTGGTGGCTAAAATACTTTCAAAATGCAATGCTCCTATCTCTTGGCGCAAGTTGACTAATTGCTGATTTTTAGCCCTAATTAACTCCACTGGATCTGTCCCTACAATCATGTCTGATAGCTGTTTCTGTAATATGCTAAGACTGTTCTTTTTTCTGCGTATTTGTTGCTTATATTTGTGGTGAATTTGTCCGATTTTTTGTTGTTGTTCGATAGTTAGATTTAGTTGTTGAAGCAGATTGAGCGGTGGCTGTTGTTGTTTGCCGATCGATTGAGGGTTGTCGACGATAATTTTCGTAGTCGTAGGGTAATTGGCGCGATCGCTTTGATCTTCTTCAAAAGAAAATAACTTCGCATCAGTTATTGCAGAGGAACTATGAACCATGAAAAGCATTATGGCAGTCAAAGATAATGAATATTGCCCTCGCATTGATAACATATTTGAGATCGGTAATAGATAAAAAAATAGATATAGATCGTAATGTTAAAAATTAATATTAAGTTTACTTGGTAGAGACAGATAAAGCCTGTTGTGGTTCATAAACATTAGGTACTAGCCAATAAGCTTCAGCTTCTTTTAAAGGCGCATAATGATAATTATCTAAGGTATCATTCCAATTGTTAACTAAGAAATTTTCCAGATCTTTGGGTTCAACAGCAATGCGAGGAGTTCTGATGCCAAAGCTAACAGAAGTAAATAAAAATCCCGTAGCAATTAGTTTCGCAGGTGTTCGCAGTGTCATTGCACTAGAAGTCCAAGTAGATTTCCCATAGCGTTTTTCTCCCCTAGTAGTTGCTCGTGGTTCGAGAGAGTCCATAATCCTCTGTTCTAAATCAGGTTGAGCATGAGGGGGGTTTGGTTGATGATGCCGTAGAAAACTGACGAGATTTTGGTGGTTGTCGTTATGTAATTTGGTCATGATGATATTTCCTAAGTATTTAAGGTATTTTAAAGAGATATCCCTTGTTGCTCTAAGAATTTTTTGAACAAATTTCTGGCATGAAATAAGCGAGATTTTACTGTCCCCACAGGTACATCCAAAATTTCAGCTACTTGTTTTTGGGGTAAATCTTCTAAATCATGCAAAACTAACACCGCACGGTGATCGAAACTTAGATTATTTAAACCCCGTTGTACCAAATCTTGATAATGTAGGTGCATTAGATCAGGAGTATCTTGAATATTAGACAAATTTTTGCCCTGGTTGAGTTGTTCGTAATCCCAAGATTTCTCATTGAAACTAGTTTTGTCTCTACCTTTAGCCAGTTTACGTCGTTGATCCGTCGCCACATTCCAGCTAATGCGATATAGCCAGGTAGCAAAATATTTAGTTTTCTTTAACTTAGGTAATCCTTTCCAAGCTCTCAAAAAAACTTCTTGTACTAGATCATCTAATAAAGATTTTCCACAAAGTTGATAGAGAGTGGAGCGAACCCGCTGTTGATAGCGTTGATAAAGCAGACGAAAACTCTGGCGATCTCCTTGCTGACAAAGCAAAATTAACTCTTGTTCTAATTCTTGTTTTGTCTGCACGCTTGTTTCTGTTTCTTTATCTGCTTTAATAGCCTGTTCCTGGGCTAACATTTGGCTCATCTTCTGGAAATATTTAGTTCTTTTTTTTAGACTAAAAACAGACAATAGCGGTTCAATTTGAAATCAGTTATTTTTTATTTTATCTAATATGCCATGTCAATTATGCGATCGCGACATTCAAAAACTAACAGTTCACCACCTTATTCCCCGACAGACAGTAAAACGCAAACAGGCTGATTCTGGACCAACTATTAATATCTGTTCTCCTTGTCATCGGCAAATTCATACTCTTTATAGCAATTTAGAATTAGCAAAGTATCTCAACACTATCGATAAACTCAAGTCTGAACCAAAAATGCAGAAATTTTTGGGCTGGATTAAAAAACAAAATCCTCAAAAGAAAGTTCGTATCCGCCGTAAATAAGCTGGTTAACTATCTAACAGCTTTTTAAAATTAAGATAAGATTGAAATCCATTTCGCGCTCAGCTTATAAAGTGCGCGGAGCGCGATCATAGGGTGGATTTCATGGAACAAGAACGAGCTTACTGGCTAGCATGGTCACAAATTCCTGGCATAGGGGCAGTTTCACTCAAGAAGATCGCTCAACATTTTAGTTCACTCAAAGAAGCTTGGACAGCACCAGCGATCGCTTTTGCTGAGATTGATGGATTGGGTAATAAATTCTTAACAGCTATTCAACAGGGGCGATTAAGTTTTAACCCTGAAGAACTTATCGCCCTGCATTTAGAGCAAAATCCTCAGTTTTGGACACCAGCAGACGCAACATATCCCCGCCTACTTCTCGAAATTCCTAGCCCTCCACCACTACTTTATTATCTAGGACAGGTTGAGCCAACAGAAAATCAAGGCATTAAGCCGATGATTGGTATTGTGGGAACTCGTAATCCCACGGAATATGGTAAGCGTTGGACAAGAAAAATTACCCAGGCTTTAGTAAATCACGGCTTTGGAATTGTTTCGGGTATGGCAGCAGGAATTGATACCATAGCCCACCACAGTTGTCTAGAAGCCAACGGTAGAACAATCGCCGTTTTAGGTACAGGAGTAGATATAGTCTATCCCTACAGTAATCGCGCTCTTTATCAGCAATTACAAACTCAGGGTTTAATCGTCAGTGAATATCCTGCCCAAACCCAACCAGATCGTAAGAACTTTCCTGCACGAAATCGAATTATTGCAGGTTTATGCCGAGCTGTCTTAATCATGGAAGCTCCTAAACGTTCTGGAGCGTTGATTACAGCCCGTTTTGCTAATGATTTTTGTCGCGATGTTTATGTGTTACCAGGCTCTTTAGACAATACTCAATCTTTGGGATGTTTGGCACTGCTCAATTCTGGAGCGCACGTAATTTTGAGCATAGAACACTTGTTAGAAATGTTAGGCACAATGCCTTGTTTAGATCAAATCCCGTCTACTCCTAAATCGATACCCAACTTAGAGCCAGAGCTAGAACGCATTTATCGACTAATTAACCAAGAATCTGTTTCTTTAGATGCAATTGTTGAACAAACAGGACAAGATACCAGTAAAATTTTGGCAGCTTTATCGCAACTAGAGTTAATGGATTTGGTTTATCAGTTACCAGGAATGCGCTATCAAATCAAACATTGACCAACGGTCACAGCACAAAGGCGCATAGTTCGCCCCATGTGTCCGTCGTTTTATTTATCCTCGAATGGGGACGGCGGAGTAATCTGTGATTGATGCCAGAAACTCAACTTTAAGCAATTTGAATAAATAATTTGCCAAAGTGGCTTGATTTTTAGAGAAAAGTAATGTAAATAACATATGTAAATAACTTATTCGGTATTGCCCTTTATTGATTGCTAAATTATCCGAGATAGTCTGATAACGAAGAGAATTTTAGCTGAGCTGAGCTTCGTGACCCAATATTTAGAATTACTATACTTGAATTTGCTTAATTATCAACGCGATCGCCGTTATATTTGTTTATTATTTTTAGCTGCTCTGGTTTTGGCTTTATCTCATCATCCAGTAGCCAGAGCGCAAACAAATAATCCGACAGAAGCTGATTACTTGAATATTATCTGGTTAGTAGTAGCTGGTGGATTAGTATTTTTTATGAATGCGGGTTTTGCTATGCTCGAAGCTGGTCTTTGCCAGTCGAGAAATGCAGTTAATGTTTTAGCTAAAAATCTAATTGTCTTTTGTGTCTCAATTCTTGCCTTTTGGTGGTTTGGTTTTGGGATTATGTTTGGTGATGGTAATCCATTTTGGGGACAAGAAGGCTTCTTTTTTCAAACATTTAACCCCCCTTTTAATAATTATTTTCCTCCTGGCTTTGAAGATTTGGCTAGCCTACACCCAGGTCAGTCTTTTCTGGGAATATTTTTCTTTCAACTGGTATTTGCGGGAACAGTAGCTACGATTGTTTCTGGTGCAGTGGCAGAACGAATCAAGTTTTGGGCATTTTTTTGGTTTAGTTTTAGTTTAGTCGGAATTGCTTATCCAATCGCTGGTCGTTGGATTTGGGGGCCTGATGGCTGGTTAGCGAGTAATTTGAATTTTCTCGATTTTGCTGGTTCAACTGTAGTTCACTCAGTTGGTGGTACAGCAGGTTTATTAGGAACCATGATACTTGGTCCGAGAAAAGGTTGGCGAGGATACGATCCAGATCGGATAGGGAAAAAGCAATTTACCGCCAAAGCTAAACAATTTACTGCTTATAACTTGACTTTTTCTACCCTGGGTTGTTTGATTCTTTGGCTCGGTTGGTTGGGATTTAACGGCGGTTCAGTCCAATCGTTGACTCATATTCCTCACGTGATCACGACTACTATGATCTCTGCTGCTTCTGGAGGAGTATTCGTTTTACTGTTGCGGGGTTTACGTCATCATAAACCGCCACTACCTATAGTGATCAATGGCATTTTGGGGGGGTTAGTAGGAATTACCGCATCTTCTGCTTACGTAACTTTAGGAGTTGCTATGTTTATTGGTGCTGTCAGTGGTTTATGTGTAATTCTGCTCGAAGCTTTATTAGAATTTTATCGAATTGATGACCCTGTGGGAGCTATTCCCGTTCATCTTGGTTGTGGAATTTGGGGAACCCTCGCAGTAGGATTATTTGTTAATCGATTACCACCTTATATCGAACAAGAGGTAAATCGAGCAGAACAAATTTTAGCTCAACTGGTTGGAATAGTTTCAGTGCAAGCTTTGACAATCATTCTTTGCTTACTATTTTGGTTGGGAATCGGTATAATGCTTTATCTGGTTGAATTGTTCAATGAGCAAATAAAGCGATCGGGCTACCCCCAAGTTTGGCAATTGGCTCTGCCCCCATTCGAAGGTAAACCACCGCACGCTTCGCGATTGGGCGCAGCTCACGCTTCGCGCTCGCAACCAGCCCAGGATTCTACAAAGAATCTAATTCAGTCGAGCCGACATAAATATAAATCCGAAAGTTTAAATCCGAAGTCTCGTTTAGAATGGTCGATCAAATATCTCAAAATTGCTAGAGAAGCTTTGAGGGTATCAGCAGAAGAAGAAATAAAAGGTAGTGATGGTACTTTTAGCCCTTCATAGTTGAAAATAGTCATCAACAAAGTTAAGGATTTTGCGGAAAATTTTTGGCGGCTGGACAATTGCTCATAGAGTTTAAGTACAACTGAGTTTCTTCTCCCCAATAAGCAGAATCATACCAACGACTTAGCCAAAATTTAGCTTCATTAAAACTTTTAGAAGTTGCTCTAATTTTACAAAGACTGTTAATTCCATCAATTACACGATTTTCTTTGCCTAACTCTATAGCATTCAAAACAATTAATTTGTCTAAGTTACTTTGACAATTATCAGGAAATTTCTCTTGTAGTCTTTGTTGCTCTTGCTCAAGACGACTCCGCCAATTTTCTTGAGTAATCTCTTCAGCAGGAATTGGCTCAATGCAGAAAGTTGAGCTTGATAATGATTGAGAATCAAGACTATCGTTTTCTTGGGAAAATTTATACTGGGAATTGTTGAAGAAAATTACTAGAGGTGAAATTAGTAACAATCCCAAGGCACTGATCCAAGCAGCTATTTTAGTTAACGGTTCATTCTTGATTTCAGTCGTAGTTAAAGCTTGTTTAATATCTGGCGTAGTTTTTTTGACTTTATTTACCGTAATTTGTGACTTTTTCTCTAGAGCTGATAATTGCTTTTCAACCCAATCTAGGTTAAATATTGATTGATAAATACGGTTTGCCACTTTTAACTGATTTTCTTGTTCAATTAATAATCCTAAATTAATTAATTCGTCTTTTTCTTGACTTTGATTGCTATATACTTCTTGCTGCTGTAAAATCTGCGAATATAGTTTTAGTAAGTTTTTAGGCAAACAGGTTTGATTTTGTAATAAATGCTTTTGAATCGTTTTAAAATATTCTCCAAGCACCTTAGTTTCCCAATCACTAACTAGATGATCTTGTACTAACTTATCAACCCAAATAGGTTCTATACCAGTAAGAATAAAATCATTAGAATTAGATATAATTTCACAAATTTTCCTCGTTAATAGAGGATGTCCTCCAGTCCAAAAAAAAACTTCCTGAAGTAAATGAGAAGGTGAGGCAGCTTTAGTTTCTAAATTAAAAGATTTAATTATTTCTTGTTGGGAAGGTGGTAGTAATTTTACCTTTTTTTCTTTTTGTCCAAAATACTTAAGGAAAAAGTTAAGAGTTTTTTCTCTTAGCAATCCTTCCTCCACTGCTAATTCTCCCAAAAGTATTCCTGTTTGCTTTTGTTCTTCCAGTAAGGTTTCAATCTGTTGTGCGTCTATCAAAGCAGCTTCTTGGAGATAATAACCTAAAGGTTGTGTTGTTGGTTGCTGTAACAACTCAGGTAATTGTTCGGCAAAAAAGTTGATAGTTTTTTGTTTAAGTATTCCTTGCTTCACCAAAATTGTTCCGAACTTAACTTTATTATGTTCAGATTGAATCTCCAAAGCAGTGAGAATCTGCATATCTGAAATTAATCCAGCCTGTTCTAAAACTTGACCAAGCGGTTTGATGACTACATTTTCCATTAACCAAGCTAATTGACACTTTGTTATCTATTTTACAGTTTTTGAGCAATTAAAAAGTCTCTAATTTGACAACATTTCTAACAAATTGAATAGCTAGGAACAGAAAAGTAAAGCAGCCAATCATTTAAAATAAAAAGCGATCTTATTAGGCGATTTATTTAGCTGTAATAAGTAAACTTTACAAGCAAGATCAATTAGTAAGTCTACAGACCGTCATTGTGGTAACTAGAACAAGATATCTATAGAATAAAACCCAAAACAAAACTCAGTTTTATTTAAGTCTGAGATCTTAGTCTATAGCTATTCTTATATACTTTTATCTAGATATTTAACGTCTGTAATATCTGTTGTATTCCTCAGGTCTGTAATATCTATTGTACCTCTCAGGTCTGTAATATCTTTCTCGCCGCCTTTGTTCGACATATTCATCTTCTCTTCTACGTCGATCGGCATCTCGATAATTTCTGTTTCGATTAACTCTATCTCGATTAACTCTATCTCGATAACTTCTATCTCGATGATCTCTATTTCGATGATCTCTATCTCGATTTCTTAGTTCATATCTTTCTCTTTGTCTGTCTGCTTCTCTTCTATAATCTGATTCATAAGCTCTCCCTTTAGCTAAATATTCTCCATCTAATGCGATGTTTTCCTGGATTAAATTTGAAAATCTTACTTTTTCTGTCAAAGCTAAATCTATTGATTTGGTATTTGGACAAACTTGAATCAACAAAGATAGAGAACTAGCACAAATTATTTCTAACATGATATTTTTTGTTTGAATATACGAAGAACAGACATTTAATTTAATGCCTGTAAAATTAATTTAATTTAGAGTAAAATTGGCAATTTAAGATAATCTTAATCTAGACAATATCGATATCTTCGAAAGGAATAAAATCAAAATCACCTTCAATAACAGCAAAAGCTTCTCCATCAAAAGAGAGTTCTCTCGAACCTGAATCAAAAGTAAAGCGATCTATTTCATTTGTACCAATACCAAAACCTTCAGCAAAAACTTCAATTCTGTCTCCCTCCTCAAAAAAGAAGTCTTCGATAGTATCTACTCCCGTATTTAAAATGGTGGAAAAGACAAAGGTATCTGCACCAAAACCCCCATTGAGGATATCATCCCCTTGTTCTCCTTCTAAGGTATCGTTGCCGTCACCACCTATTAGAGTATCCCTATCTTCGCCGCCTAGTAAGATGTCATCATGTATTTCACCCCTTAATATATCATTACCATCTTCTCCTAGCAGGGTATCAAAACCATCAAAGCCTAATAGCAGGTCATCACCATCTTCCCCAGTTATATTGTCTTCATTTTCTCCTCCATTAATAGTGTCGTCACCTTCATCACCTGAAAGAACATCATTACCTAAAAAACCATCAATGATATCGTCCCCTTCTCGTCCTTCAATAATATCGTTTTCTGGACTTAACCCAAAAATGAGTCGAAAGTCTTCGCTTTCTGGGGTACCAATAAATTCAGCCATAGTGATTATTTTCCTCTTTTGATTAATATTGAAGATTT
>JASJDX010000135.1 GCA_030064975.1 Pleurocapsa sp. MO_192.B19 | reverse complement strand
ATTAAATGTCACTCTCAAAGGTGGTAGCGGTAATGATACCTTGATTGGTGGAGATAAAAACGATTGGTTGAGTGGTTATCATGACAACGACAGCATTGAAGGCGGAAGTGGCAATGACAGTCTATACGGTGGCAATGGCAATGATTATTTAGATGGTGGCAATGGCGATGATACCCTCATAGGTGGTGCAGGTTCAGATATTTTTGCTCTGGAATCTGGTCAAGGGATAACAATCGTTAATGATTTCAGTGATGGTACTGATTTCTTGGGTTTAATAGATTCTTTGGATTTTGATGATTTGAATATTGTCAACAATTCTAATGGAACGGCTGTGTTAGTTTATGACTTAAGTAATAACAACACAATTTTGGCAAGTATTGCTAATGTTAATGCTGCTGATATTACCCTAGCGGATTTTACTAGTGTGTGAGTTTTAAAACCCCAACACTAATCTGAATCTGAATCTGAAAGTAAGATGAGAAACTAAAGATTTTTAACTGTCCTAAACATACACAAAAATAGTAATTGGTATATTTTTAGTAGTAATTCAAATGGCTAATTTTAGGGGTATTTTTCTGGACTTAGACTATTTCGATAAAGATTTCATTTCCAGATTCGCTTCCCTAGATATAATAATTAAAGCATTAGAAAAATTCAAACTATCTAAACTGCAATTTAGTATGACTACTTGGTCTATTTCCCATTTGTTCAATACATTAGCTGCGATAATCGCTTTTGGTTCAGCGGGATTCCAGACCATACCAACTCAAGCACAATCAAAGATTTACGATCCGCCTTCGATTACCTCTGAACAGGAAATTTCTGATACGCTCACCGAAAACGATATTCCCACAGGAGAAGGGGGTTTTGCTCGCGATTATTATGTGCAGTTAGAAAAAGGAGATCAAGTAGCAATCGATCTAACTTCAGATAATTTTGATTCTATGGTGACGTTGATTGCTGCTGATGGGGCAACCATTGCCGAAAATGATGATGGACCAGATGGTACAACTAATTCTCTACTTTTTTCTCGCATTACCGATGCAGGGAAATACATAATTCGGGTACGCGCTTTTGGTGAAACTAGCGGTGGTAAATTTACCCTCAAGTTAACGAAGCTAAAACCCACTTCTAAGTGACGGATACTCCGCCGTAAAAGCGGCGAGACCCCGCGTCGACATAAGGCGCAAGGGAATGCTCGCCAAGACACGACGAAGCCTCCAGTCACCGCATTCCGCAGTAAGAAAATAGATTTTGCTGTAATAGTTAAAGAATTCTTACCAACTTCGTAAATATTAAAGTTACTTTGGCAAAATCGGCGTTACAAATAACTTTAGAAAAGCTATACGGTTAATATTAACTATGTCAGAAGTCACTATAGAGTCAATCTTACAAGAGAAAAGAGTATTTAATCCCTCAGCAGAATTCTCAAAAAAGGCTGCTATCAAGAGTATGGAGGAATATAAAAAGCTTTATGCTCTTGCAAAGTCAGATCCTAGCGGATTTTGGGCAAAATTAGCCGAAAAAGAATTACATTGGTTTGAAAGATGGGGAAAAACCTTGGATTGGCAACCACCCTTTGCTAAATGGTTTGTTAATGGCAAGATTAACATTTCTTACAACTGTTTAGACCGACATTTATCTACTCATCGTAAAGATAAACCAGCCTTAATTTGGGAAGGAGAACCAGGAGATTCAAGGACTTTAACTTATGCTCAATTGCATCAAGAAGTTTGTCAGATGGCAAATGTAATTAAGCAGTTAGGAGTCAAAAAAGGCGATCGCGTGGGAATTTATATGCCTATGATTCCTGAAGCAGCGATCGCAATGTTAGCCTGTGCCAGAATTGGGGCAGCCCATAGTGTGGTTTTTGGTGGCTTTAGTGCTGAAGCTTTAAAAGCCCGTCTTCAAGATGCTGAAGCTAAGCTGGTGATTACTGCCGATGGTGGTTGGCGCAAAGATAAAATTGTTCCTCTTAAAGATGCTGTAGATCAGGCGATCTCTAGTGATGTTCCCAGCGTAAAAAATGTCTTAGTTGTGCAACGTACCAAACAAGATATCCAGATGCAAGAAGGGAGAGATCATTGGTGGCATGAACTTAAAGCTAACGCCTCCGATAATTGTCCTGCCGAACATATGGATAGTGAAGACTTGCTATTTATCCTTTATACAAGTGGTACAACAGGCAAACCTAAAGGGGTAGTTCACACCACAGGGGGCTATAACTTATATACCCACATGACTTTTAAGTGGACATTTGATATTAAAGATGATGATGTCTATTGGTGTACGGCTGATGTGGGTTGGATCACAGGACATAGCTACATTGTTTATGGCCCATTGTCTAATGGTGCAACTACTGTTATGTATGAAGGTGCGCCTCGTCCTTCTAATCCTGGATGTACTTGGGACGTTGTCGAAAAATACGGTGTAACGATTTTTTATACTGCCCCTACAGCAGTAAGGGCTTGGATCAAAATGGGCGAAGAACATCCTAACAGTCGTGATTTATCTTCTCTACGTCTTCTTGGTACAGTGGGTGAACCAATTAACCCCGAAGCTTGGATGTGGTATCACAGGGTAATTGGCGGAGAACGTTGTCCTATTGTGGATACTTGGTGGCAAACTGAAACAGGAGGCTTTATGTTAACGCCTCTACCTGGGGCAACTCCGACTAAACCAGGTTCAGCAACTCTACCTTTCCCTGGCATTATTGCTGATGTTGTCGATTTAGAAGGTAATTCCGTAGGGGAAAATGAAGGTGGTTATCTTGTCATTAAACATCCTTGGCCTAGTATGATGCGTACTGTCTATAAAAATGACGATCGCTTTCGTCGTACTTATTGGGAACATATTCCTCCCAAAGACGGCAAATACCTTTATTTTGCAGGGGATGGCGCACGCAAAGACGAAGATGGCTATTTTTGGGTAATGGGGCGCGTTGATGACGTAATGAACGTTTCTGGACACCGTTTAGGCACAATGGAAGTAGAATCAGCACTGGTGTCCCATCCTGCTGTTGCGGAAGCTGCGGTAGTTTCTCGCCCTGATGAAGTAAAAGGGGAAGATGTTTTTGCTTTTGTTACCCTTGAAGGTACTCATAACCCTAGTGACGAATTAAAAGCAGAACTAAAACAGCACGTAGTCAAAGAAATTGGCGCGATCGCTCGCCCTGGAGAAATTCGCTTTGCTGATGCCCTACCTAAAACCCGTTCTGGTAAGATTATTCGCCGTTTCTTGCGTAATTTAGCCGCAGGAGAAGAGTTAGTGGGTGATATCTCCACAATGGAAGATCTAAGTGTGTTAGATAAATTACGGCAGGGTTAACCGTTATTTATTTACTTGTTTATTTGGGATGGGTGTCATGCTCATCCTGAAAATCTTGTGCAATACATTCTTGATTGATGTTTCAAGCAACTGATTAGCCAAAATAATCGTCTTGTAATACCTTTTCTACTTCTGTCATTTTCTCAACTGGTATATCGAATTGTTGAGACATTGTGGCGATCGCATCTTGATAAATCTCTGGATATTGTTCAACTAAATAATTTTTGAGACTGGGATTTTTCTTGAGAATTCTTTTAATGCGATTGCGAAAATTAACCACTTCCGAACGCCATCCGCGATTGCATCTTTCTTTTTCTTGAGTCCAATATCGCAGTTTGAGAAGATGCTCAATTAATCGCTGTAAATAACTCTCTAGAGCGTTCTTTTGGCTTCTTCCCATGTCTTCGATTTCTTCAATCAAATTATCCCAGTCCAAAGCTGCCATATTCCTGGTTTTTAAAGCTGTAACTGTTTCTTCTAACCACAAATTAAAATCTCGATCGTATATTTTTTTGCCCATTTTGCTGCTTGTTTTTCAATTATTTAATAATTTGTTTTTATTTATATATAATTGAAAAATTATTAGTAAATTTTATATTTTAAAGTAATTTAAACCACTGATTTCATTAAACCCATTAACTTACGCTTACGAGCATGAATAGTTATTAACTTAGTGCGATAATCTGACCATTCTTGTTTTCTATTGTCTGCAATATAGGCATTATGGGCTTTTTTGAGCCATTCTACAGCTTCATCATAATATTTCGCTTTACCTGCATCCATAATTGACTCTGCCCGAGCGCACGCATTCTTAATTACCCAATCGGGATTAGTTGCAATCGCTGCATCCATAACTCTCTGTACTAAACTACTGCGATAGTAACCAAAATTATCGACGGTAGCGATCGCTTTCTCAATTAGTCCTTCATGAAGATAAATATCTACTTTGGCTTGTTCTGCACCCCAGCTATCATAGGTTGCTAAGGTTACTAATAATTCTTCTTTAATATTTGACCAATTATCCTCAGCTAATTTCTCGACTTGACGATAATCAGCAAAACTAGGTTGTGCTTGAAATGCTTTGACTTTTGCTGTTGTTGCTGTGACGATATCGTCTAATTCTAAAGCGATTTCACTTGTCCAAGTTGCTAAGTCATACTGGCATCTTCCAGGTAAATTTAAACCTCTTTGGGCGATCGCTAGAGCTTCTGGTTGGGCATTTTGCTGGTTAACCAGGGCTTGAGAAAAAGCCAAAGCCTCCTCCATAGTTGCCATTTCTGATTGGGCGGCTTGCATGGCTTCAGTAACCCGATCTAAACGAACTAACATGGTTAAATGTTTGGTAACTTGCCCTTCTGCTTCGGCGAGATAGAGATATTCTTCAAAACGTTGTTGTCTTTCTAAAATCTGTAGTCTAATCAAGGCTAAATCATCGGCATAATAGGGTGCTTCTCCCTCCCATGCACCTGAAGAAGTAATATTTCCTTGAAGTACCTGTTTTAGTGGCGGATAATCCCAACCTTGTTCTAAAGCAGCGATCGCCAGATCAAAATAGCCATTCCATTCATTATGCCAAAACTCTAAATTCACCTGTAAGTCTAATGTTTCGGCTTCGGTAATATCTGCACTAAGAATTGTTTCACACCAAACAGTATTTAATTCTGCTGCAACTTCACAGTATTCAACACCATAATCATCTACTATATTCCAGTTTTCGATGCAAGATTCTGTAATAGCAGTTAGCATAGCGATCGCATTACCATAATATTGCTGTTGAGTATACATTTGTGCATCTTGAATTAGGCTAGAAATTTCTTCTGTGGCGATATCTTCTTCACCGCCGTATTCAAAATGACGCACCGAATCTTCTAAGATATATCTGACTTGGGATCTAATGCGATTGGGTTCTATAGTTACCTTCCTCTGGGATTTATTACTCTGAGTTTGAACCACAGTCGGCGGTGCAACGCGATCGGCAAAATACTCGATATCATCAAGTAATTCGGGTTTATCTGCTACTAACTCCTGAATTAAATTTTGGGTTTGAACTGGGTTTAAACGGTCTAATATTTGCTCTAAACTGGGACGTAATTGAATTTTGCTAGGCTCATGCAAACATACTAGTAAAGTTGCCACTATGTGTTTGCAATAGCCTGCATAATTATAAGGACAACTACAATAAGTCGAACTTATTTCATCTTTATTAAAACTAATAGTAATTTGATAAGGTCGAATATTATTACCTACAACTTCTGCCATAATTAATTCTCCCCGCTGGGTTACTTTTCTGACATAGCCATCGTAATAATAGGCTTCTCCTCGTTGCCAAGATTTATTAGTAGCATAGTCACGAATCATTTCTTGGCTAAGTTTTGGAATAGGCATGAGTTATTCCCAAGATTGCTCTGTACTTTTTATTTTACAGTGATTGATTCATCAGCTCTAAGTAGTTTTAAGTAGAGACGCTGGCAAAAAATCCGCATAGGATTTAAATAAATATTTTTATAATTTTAAGATGTGGATTAATTTTGAACAAAGCTTGAGTCAAAGATTAGAACTTGAGCAATCAAATCAAGAACAAAATAAAGCTAAAAATTTACGTTCTAAAGGTGCAGCAATTGTGAGGGGTGTTGCTGGTTCGGGCAAGTCTTTAGTTTTAAGAAATAGAGTAGAGAAACTATCAGAAGATTTTGAGCATATTTTGGTTTTAACCTATAATCGTTTTATGAATGGCTGGTTGAAATCTAAATTAGAAGCCAAGCAAATTAATAAGGTTGAATGCAAAACTTTTCATCAGTGGGCATATAAACATCTTAAATATAGTTACGATGATGATGTTAGTAAGCTAGTAGATTTAGCTCGCAAGTCTACTAAAAGATATCAGGCAATTCTAATTGATGAAGCCCAAGATTTTTATGATGAATGGTTTCAAGCTTTATTAGAAGTTTTAGATAGTAGAACTAAGGCATTATTTATTGTTTACGATAATACTCAGTCAGTATATGGACAATCTCATCGACGCAAATCGGATTGGACTTGGAAGAGTTTAAGTATTAATATTCCTGGAGGGCGATCGCAGGTTTTTGATCTGAATTATCGTAACTCTCCAGAGATTTTGGAACTTGCTTGGAAGTTTATTGTGCCTGCGTTAGAAACAGCAGGAATTAAAATAGAAAAAAGAAAAAAAGATGAAGCAGGAAAAGTTGTTTATACTCCCAGCATTGGTAGTGTAATTGAACCGAAGAAAAAGCTCTCTCGTAGTTCTGGAATTAAACCCTTATTGTTAGAGGTTTATTATGAAGATATGCCAGATAAAATTGCTTACCAAGTACAAGAAGCATTAAAAACGCATTCTGAATCTTCTATTGGTATTTTAGTTCATCCCCAAGCTCAAGATTTAAAACAAGAAATAAGTAAAGAATTAGCAACTTTAAATATTGAACATCATGCTCCTGAAACTTCTCGCGATCGCGATGGTAATGTTGTTATTCGTCCCTATGTAATAGTTGATTCTTGGAATGCTTTAAAAGGTGTAGAATTTGATGCGGTAATTATTGCGGGTGTAGATAGTTTATCTGAATATAAATTTGAAGATTCTGAGATTAGTTTTGAAGCAAAAGCAGGTTTATATACAGCAATGACTAGAGCTAAAGATCACTTGATTATGCTCTACGAAAATAAAGATGTAATTGTAGCAGAAATCGACACTGCTTTAAATTCTCCTGACTGCTTAGAGGAAGGTTAAGAAACTGGAATTTTCTATTTTGAAGAGCGATCATTAAAAATTTAATGATTTAATCTTCTGGTTGATAATTAACTTCTGACCATATTGCTTTAATTTCTGCTGCTTGTTGAGATGCAGTAAAATTTTCCCAAATAATACCGTTAACATCGGTTTCAGCAGAAAAACTGGATGCAGTAGAATCTTCCCAGCCTAAATGTCTTAAACTTCCTGGGGTCAAAGATTTATCTTGTCTAACAGAAATATTAAGAGTATCGGTGCGCCAGAGAGCATATTCCCCTGGTATTACTAAGCATGGTTGCACATTTAGGCGATCGCTGTAATCTTTGACCGTTGCTTCAATATCATTAGTTGAAATCGCTAAATGCAATTTTTTCATATTGAGTTTTTTCTGGATTAAAAACAATATTCACAATAATCGAGACCAAATTCAATATTCTCTTGGATAGTGCAATATAAAGATATTAAACTCAATATTTTTTTATAATTCTACAACCGTGATTAAAATTAAGAATAAGTTAAGTTCATCTGTGCCATTTTTATTATTAAAATTGCTATAAGTTATTTGAATAACCAAACAAAGAGCAAGAAAAATATGGGTAAAAAAAAATCGAATGGTAAAGTTGCTGAATCCAAAAAAAACGGCAAGAAAGACCAAAATAAAGATCAAAAGAAATCTAAAAAATTAAGTAAGAAAGTATACGAAAAAGAATTAGCCAAACTACAAATAGAGTTAGTCAAATTACAAAGATGGGTGCAATACAAAGGAT
Source organism: Pleurocapsa sp. MO_192.B19 (assembly GCA_030064975.1). Classification (GTDB taxonomy): domain Bacteria; phylum Cyanobacteriota; class Cyanobacteriia; order Cyanobacteriales; family Xenococcaceae; genus Waterburya. The sequence goes on along the minus strand of JASJDX010000135.1, from coordinate 2,675 downwards.
TAAAAGTAGTAGTCATCTTTGAGGGAAGAGATGCAGCAGGGAAAGGTGGTGCCATCAAAAGAGTCAGTGAATGTTTAAATCCCCGTGTCTGTAGAGTGGTAGCTTTAGGCACACCAAGCGATCGCGAAAAAACCCAATGGTATTTCCAAAGATATGTACCTCATTTACCCGCAGCAGGAGAAATGGTACTGCTCGATCGCAGTTGGTATAATCGTGCAGGAGTAGAGAAAGTTATGGGCTTTTGCACCTATGATGAATATAACGAATTCTTGCGTTCTTGTCCTCAGTTTGAAATGATGATTCAGCGATCGGGCATCATTTTAATTAAGTACTGGTTTTCTGTTAGCGATCGAGAACAGGAAAAACGTTTTCAAGAAAGAATCAAAATCCCGACAAAACGCTGGAAAATTAGCCCTATGGATTTAAAGGCGAGGGAAAAATGGGTAGATTATTCTAGAGCCAAAGATGATATGTTTGCGGCAACCGATATTCCAGAATCTCCTTGGAATGTAGTAGAAGCTGACGATAAAAAGCGGGCGAGGCTTAATTGCATCAGTCATCTTTTGGATACAGTTCCCTATAAAGATTTACCCCCCGAAAAAATTGAATTACCTCCCCGACAAAAAGCAATAGACTATGAGCGTCCACCTATGACCACTCAAAAGTTTGTACCAGCAAAATATTAGCTATTAGGAACGTTATCAAAACCTAAATCTAGTTGAGAATAATTTTACATCTACATCAAGTTGGATTAATGGATTACAGTTACGAGGTAAACAAACGAACTAAATGTACTTAAGTAAATATAATGCTGTACATTATTCGCCCAATTGAGGAAACTGATGAGCCTTTTTTGTCGGAGATTCTATATCAGGCACTATACATTCCGCCAGGAGCTTCTCCCTTACCAAGAGATATTATATTGCGGCCAGAATTAGCAAAGTACATCCAAGATTGGGGACGGAAGGATGATATAGGTTTTATTGCAGCTTTAAAGCCAAGTCAAATCCTCGTGGGAGCAGCTTGGCTACGTTTGTTTACCAGCAATAATCCAGGGTATGGATATATTGACGACAATACACCTGAGTTATCAATTGCTGTCTTACCAAAATACCGTGCTCAGGGTATCGGAACCAAATTACTAACTGAATTACTTTGCCAAGCAAGAAGTTCTTACTCCGCAGTTTCATTAAGTGTTTTGCTTGATAATCCAGCATTGCGTTTATATCGCCGTTTTGGATTTGAGGTTTTTGAGCAGCATGACAATTCCCTGACAATGATAAAAGATCTTGAAAGGGTAGCCAGTTAGGCAGAAAAATAATATGAACTAGTGCTTCTCTCAAACTTTTTCCCTGGCGATTAACTCTATGTAATAAATAAATTAGATACTGCTTGTTCTATATTTTTTTGTTTAACTAAAGATTCGCCAATTAAAACTGCTTTTGCTCCCGCTTCTTTCACGGTATTTAAATCTTCTGGGGTATGTAAACCAGATTCACTTACCACCAATATATTGCGTTGTTCTAATATTTCTTTTCTGGCAGCAAAAATATCACGAGTAGTCTGTAAACTAACAGAAAAATCTTCTAAATTACGATTATTAATGCCGATTAATTCTACACCATCGATCGCCAATACTCGATCTAATTCTTCTAGGGTATGCACTTCAATTAGGGGAGTCATGCCCAAGGCTTTAGTAATTTTAACGAAGTAATTTAAATCCTTGTCTTCCAATACCGCAGCAATTAATAGCACTGCATCTGCACCTTTAGCGCGGGCAAAATAAACTTGATAGGGGTAAATTATAAACTCTTTACACAGTAGGGGTAAATCTACCTCTTGTCTAACTAAACTGAGATTATCAAAACTTCCCTGGAAGAATTTTTTGTCGGTTAAGACAGATAGGCAACTTGCACCACCTTTTTCGTAAGCAAGAGCGATCGCCACTGGATTAAAGTCGGCTCTAATTACCCCCTTGGAAGGAGAAGCTTTTTTCACTTCGGCAATTAAAGCGGGGTTGGTTTTACCGTTGCGTAAAGCAGCTAAAAAGTCTTCAGGAGGAGCAACATCTTGTACCTGTTGACGTAATTGCATCAGAGGCAAGCGATCGCGCATTTGATCTACTTCTACCTCTTTATGCCACACAATCTCTTCCAAAATATTATTGGGTTCAGTGTTAGGAATCTTAGATTGATATACTACTTCTCCTGTATTGACTTTGGGATTAGGATTTCGACGTCTAATTTGCATTATTAATAAATAAATAGGTTATGAGCAAGATCAAATATCAGATTACATCAATTAACTAAGCCTGTGGCAAAAATATAATAGTACTCATTCAAATAATTTAATCCTGAAATCCTGTTCTGATTTAATACTGATTACTTCTCTAAAACCTCTAATCAAACAAGCTTATTGAAAACTGGACCACCATCTAACTTTGACCTGCAAATAATGATGTATATTAATACGCTTGATGTGAATTAGCTTCGTTCTGATTTACTAGTTCTTAGCTCTTAGCTTTTAGCTTTTAGCTTTTAGCTTTTGGAAACTAGGCGAAAACGTGAAACTCAAATTGCGTAAGCTTGCGTGGTTACTCTCTCTCAACTCGAAAAAACTAGTATTTCTATGGTGGAAGCTATCCCAAAAGCAAGTTTTAATTCACATTAGACGTT
>JASJDX010000134.1 GCA_030064975.1 Pleurocapsa sp. MO_192.B19 | reverse complement strand
GGATCAAATTTTGATAATTCAAAAAATGTAAATGCTCCTGCCCAAAAAACAATTAATGCAGCTTGAGCCGCATGAGCAGCAATAAATAAGCCAGATAATTTGGCGAAACGGGCATTCCCTGCCCACCAATCATACTTAACTTTGGGTTGATCGTATGTCTGCAAAACGAAACCTCTTAATCAATTTTGTAAAGCTTGTTACTAACTATTATCAATAAGTAAGCAACAACTACATTTTGCATTATTGATAACTATTTGCAAATTAATTGCTGACAAAACTTAATATAATTTGATTTTTAACTGAGCTAAAACAAAAGTTTTTTTATAGTTCTTAGCTTGCTTGTGCTGCTTTCATAGTTCTTTGCTGACAAATTGTTGACTATACACTGCTTACTAAAATCTGCAACCTATTACCGATCATTTTCTCTCTTCAAAATTGTTGGCAACGTTTGTTTAATGGCAGATTAAGCAATTTTGGAGAATAATCTTCCAGATTAAAATTTCTTTTCAATTTACTAATTGTAATCATTTTTTTGAATATAAAAGAAAATACTTGTCAACAAATGACCTTTAGCTGTAAGCTTAACAAAACTATTATTGATAATTAAAATCAATAATTTAACAAGGAGGTTTTAAACTGTGACCGCCATAACGAATAATCCTCAAGGAATCCAAGACTCTACGGGTATTCCTTGGTGGGCGGGTAATGCTCGTTTAAAAGATATTTCAGGTAAATTGCTGGGGGCGCATGTCGCTCATGGAGGCTTAATTGTCCTTTGGGCAGGGGCGATGACTTTATTTGAGTTGTCGCGTTTTGATCTAAGTCAACCAATGTACGAACAAGGCTTAATCTTGCTGCCTCATTTAGCCAGCTTGGGTTGGGGAGTTGGTGCAGGGGGAGAAATTGTTGATACTTATCCCTACTTTGTAATCGGCGCTTTACACCTTATTTCCTCAGCTTTTTTAGGTTTTGGGGGTATTTACCATGCCGTTTTTGGACCAAAATATCTGGGAAACGTTTCCGAGTTTTTTGGTTATGAGTGGCAAGATACCAATAAGATGACTGATATTATTGGTATTCACTTAGTTTTACTAGGACTTGGAGCATTTTTGTTAGTGGCTAAAGCCATATATTTTGGTGGCTTATACGATCCCAATCTAGCTGAAGTCAGAACTGTAGCTAATCCAACTCTTAATCCTGCTATTATTTTTGGTTATTTGTTTGGTGCAGTGGGAAAAAACTGGATTGCTGGGGTAGATAACCTCGAAGATGTAGTTGGCGGTCATATTTGGCTAGGTGCAATCTTAATCGCTGGTGGTTTATGGCATATAAATACCAAACCGTTTAGATGGACAAAAAATTTATTTGTTTGGTCGGGAGAAGCTTATTTATCCTATAGCTTGGGTGCATTAGCATTAATGGGCTTTATCGCTACTTATTTTTGTGCAGTTAACACGACAGTTTATCCCGAAATATTCTACGGTGCGCCTCTGTCTATTAAGCTTGGGATCTTCCCTTACTTTACTTCAGGCGATCCTAGTTTTCTGACTTCCAGGATCTGGCTTGCTAATGCACATTTTTGGCTGGCTTTCTTTCTCTTACAGGGGCATATTTTCCATGCTTTGAAAGCAGCGGGATTTGATTTTAAACAGGGACGGATTGATTCGTCTTTAGTTCCTCCAGAACCAGACTTTTAAAGGGATGAGGGATGAAAGATGAGGAATTATAGAGATCTCCAAAATACTTAATCAGTTTGGAAGATTTATTAAAAGCTAAAAGCTAACCATTGATAGTAATGATAAGGAGGTAATGTTTTTGTGACAGCCGTAATTGCAGAGAGTCCGAATAAAAATAAAATCCCCGATGTGGGTTGGTGGGCAGGTAATGCTCGTTTGGTAGATTTGTCTGGTAAGTTATTAGGGGCGCATATTGCTCAAGCAGCTTTGATTGTCTTTTGGGCGGGAGCGATGACTTTATTTGAGTTGTCCCAATACAATGTCAATTTACCCATGTACTCACAGGGGTTAATTTTATTACCTCATTTAGCAACTTTGGGTCTGGGTGTAGGTGATGGGGGACAAATTATTGACACCTATCCTTATTTTGTTATTGGCGTAGTGCATTTAATTTCTTCGGCGGTGTTGGGTGCTGGTGGTATTTATCATTCCCTTCTAGGCCCCGAAGTATTAGAGCAAAATGATACTTTCGGTGGCTTCTTTGGCTATGACTGGAAAGATACTGACAAAATGACCACTATCATTGGCATCCATTTAGTCTTGTTAGGTATAGGTGCATTTTTGCTAGTGTTCAAAGCGATGTTTTGGGGTGGCGTATTCGATCCCTGGGCGGGAGAAATAGGAAAAGTAAGGATTATAACCGAGCCAACAGTCAATCCTGTAACTATATTTGGCTACTTGTTTGGAGCTTCTGGCAAAGAAGGAATGGCAGCAGTTAATAACTTAGAAGATATAATTGGCGGTCACTTCTGGATTGGTTCAATTTGTATCCTGGGAGGTTTTTGGCACATAGCGACTAAGCCTTTGGGTTGGGCGCGTCAGGTGCTGGTATATTCAGGAGAAGCTTATCTTTCCTATAGTCTTGGTGCAATTTCTTACATGGGATTTCTGGCAGCTTATTTTTGTACCGTCAATGCTACAGCTTATCCAGAAGTCTTTTATGGACCTGTGGGTTTAATTCAGAATGCTACAGGGACAGTTACAGCAAGAGGGTGGCTAGCTACTTTTCACTTCGTATTTGCTGTCTTATTTCTCTTTGGTCATATCTGGCACGCTATCCGCGCTAGAGGGAAAGAGGCAGGCTTTAATTTTCAAACAGGAAATACTCAGTTTGTCGCAACAGGCGATCCCTTTGTTGGTAATCTCAAAACTCCACTAAATTCTTCTGATTTTAGTCTTTGGTTACTGGGAAATCTACCCATCTATCGCCCTGGTATTTCTCCCCTTTTCCGAGGGTTAGAAATTGGCATGGCACACGGATATTTGCTTTTTGGTCCTTTTGCTCTTTTAGGCCCTCAAAGAAACAACGAACAAGGGAATTTAATTGGTCTACTCTGTGCTTGTGGTTTGATTGTAATTCTGACTATTTGTTTGTCAATTTACGGTGCAGCTTCTTTTAAAAAGGAATGGCGGTCTAGTTTTCCGACATACGCTACTTCTAATCCAGATGTACCAGATTCTCTCAAAACTACCAGTGGTTGGAGTCAGTTTGCTGCTGCTTTCTTGGTTGGCGGTATGGGAGGAGCTTTCTTTGCCTATCTGGTTTACGATAATCTCGATGTGCTGAAAACTATCTTGAGTGGCAATATATGAAGAAAAATTTTTTTGAAGTTTATTGCTATTAATTAGCAATAAGTTGTATGATAATTAAGAGGTTTTTTCCTCATACCTTACACTATTAGGAATTAGACATTCTTCTCTACCTAATTCCTAGTTCTTAATTATATAAACTTCAAAGCTTTCTTTAAATTGGAATTATTGTATTGCTGCTCACTCCAAAAGGTTTAATGTTCTTACCAACAATTAATAATTAGTTTCAACAAGTTCACAGATAATTTCAGACTGAAAAATTAATAATTCTATTTCAGTTGGCAAACTACGTCTCACAAAACTATCAAATAAATTAACAGGAGAAATAACAATGGCTAAAGTTGGTCTTTTTTACGGTTCTACTACAGGCAAAACAGAAGCAGCTGCCGAAGCTATTCAAGATGCTTTGGGCGGTGAAGATGTAGTTGCTTTACACGAGATCGTTGATGCTGACCAGAGCGATTTTGCTAACTACGATTGTGTAATAATTGCTTGTCCTACTTGGGATATCGGTGGATTACAGGCTGACTGGGAGGGTTTTTACGAAGACGATCTAGACAGCATCGACTTTAGTGGCAAGAAAGTTGCTTACTTTGCTACTGGCGACCAAGTTGGCTATGCTGATAATTTCCAAGATGCAATGGGAATTTTAGAAGAGAAGATTTCTAGTTTGGGAGGAACAACAGTAGGTCATTGGCCTACAGACGGTTATGAGCATAGTGCATCTAAAGCTGAAAAGAATGGCACATTTGTCGGCTTGGCTTTAGATGAAGATAATCAATCAGAATTAACAGATGAGCGAATTGAGTCATGGACGACACAATTAAAGTCTGAATTTGCTCTCTAATAAGAAGCTATCAGCGTGAAGCTTTCGGCTATTAGCTATAAAGGTTAGCACTAATGACTAAAAGCTAAAGGCTAAGAGCTAAGAGCTAAGAGCTTTTTCCCAAGTTTGGGGATTCTCCTCTCCAATAAAAGGGAAAAGTAGCCGAATTTAATGAGCCATATTAATTTCTTGCTTTTCCCTTTTTTTTTCAAAAATAACTAGAATCAACTATTTATGCTGCATCTAGTCTTGTGTTTCAGTGTTTGGATCTTAATTTCTACTTTCTTATTTTGGCGATTAATTGCGATCGCCAAAACTGCTGTCGATCATCTCAAACGTCTTCACCAAGTACCTTGCTCTAACTGCGCTTACTTTACGGGTGACTACCGATTGAAGTGTACGGTCAATCCTCTAGATGCAATGTCGGAAACAGCAATTGGCTGTCGTGATTTTATAATTAAATCAGATTGTAGATCCAACAATCAAGGAATTTCTAGTGGTGGTTGTTTCGCTAAAAACAAGTTCAATCATACCGAAACTAAAGAAAAACGCCCAGCATTTAAGCTTAAATAACCTCAAATTTATCAGTAATGAAGACATCTTTTGCCACAGCACCAGTTTGGATTAATGCTAATCCTAGTTTTAAACATTTTGATAGTCGAATTGTTCGTTATCTATCTCGCCAAGTACCCGTAGCTTATTGGGAATATTGCCAAGAGTTAGACGAACCAAGCTGTTTGTCAATAGCTTTAACATTACTCCACGACTATCTTAAATCTAAATCTCGGCCAATCGATCTTATTGGTCATGGAACAGGAGGTTTGTTAGGACTACTTTACGCCCGTGAATATCCTCACAAAGTAAAATCCTTGACATTGCTGGGAGTAGGTTTTAATCCTGTGGTTGACTGGCAGGCGCATTATTATCAGATGCGAAAATTATTCCCTTGCAGTCAAGAAATGCTTTTGGCACGTATGGTACAAATGATGTTTGGTCATCAAGATCGCACCAATACCCAAAGTTTAATTAAAATTCTGAAACAAGATCTATCTACCGCCCCTTCTTCTCACTCTCTTTATCAACTCGATAGAGTGAGTTCTGGAGGAACATCAACCCCCTTAATGATATGTGGTAGTGAAAATGATGGGATTGTAGATCTCCCTGCTTTACAAAGATGGTCGGATAGTTTAAAAGAGGGTGATATATTGTGGACAAGTTTGTCAGGACATCATTTCTTTCACTATTTTTTTCCTGAGCAGGTTGGTAGACAAGTAATTAAATTTTGGCATCAAGTCAATCTACAATCAACAACTATCTCTCCTAAATCAATGATCTTAGAAGAGACTTGTAATCCTTAAAGCTTGGTATATCTCTAATTGTGCTCGACTAATCATCACCAAGCTACTTGATTTATCGGCAATTTTTGGTGCGATCAACTATAATGTATTTATAGTAAAAATTACTATAATTGACGATTAAACCAAATTTTTAAATTAAGGGCTATATATCAATATGTTTACAGCAGCTAAACCTAAAGTAAATCCTGATGAGATTCCCAGCGATCTGTTTGGCGCAATTAATGAACTTAAAAAAGAACTTAATGCCGTAATTTTAGCTCATTACTATCAAGAAAAAGATATTCAAGATATTGCTGATTATTTGGGAGATTCTTTAGGTTTATCCCAGCAGGCAGCTAATACTGATGCTGAGGTAATTGTGTTTGCTGGGGTGCATTTTATGGCAGAAACAGCAAAGATTCTTAACCCCAATAAGTTAGTTTTATTACCAGACTTAGAAGCTGGTTGTTCCCTGGCTGATAGTTGTCCTCCAGAAGAATTTAAAGCTTTCAAAGCTGCTCACCCCGATCATCTAGTTATTTCTTATATTAACTGTACTGCCGAAATTAAAGCACTCAGCGATATTATCTGCACTAGTTCTAATGCAGTCAAAATAGTTAATCAAATTCCGAGCGATCGACCAATTATCTTTGCACCAGATCGCAATTTAGGTCGTTATGTTAGTGAACAAACAGGCAGAGATTTAGTTTTATGGCAGGGTAGCTGCATTGTCCATGAGACTTTTTCCGAAAAAAGAATCATTGAATTAAAAGTCGAATACCCTACCGCCGAAATTATTGCTCACCCTGAATGTGAACCCCCCGTATTACGTCACGCAGACTATATTGGTTCAACTACAGCTTTATTAAAATATTGTCAGCAAAGCAAAAGCGATCAATTTATCGTCGCTACTGAACCTGGTATTATTCACCAGATGGAAAAAGCTGCCCCAAATAAGCATTTTATCCCTGCGCCAGCAATGAATAATTGTGCTTGCAATGAATGCCCTTATATGCGTTTAAATACTCTAGAAAAACTTTATCTGGCGATGAAAAACAAAACTCCAGAAATTAATTTACCCGAAGATATCCGTCAGAAGGCGTTAAAACCCATTCAAAAAATGTTAGAGATGTCTTAAAAAGAGCGTCCAAAAGACTGTATTTCGCAACATCTGTCTATGGGAACATTCCTAGGGGTAAATGTCAATGTAAATGTCAATGTCAATTCACAGCAGACTGCGTTAGTTTACCCCCCAGTTCAAAAGTCTCATCACCTGTTTGTCGATAGTTTTAATTTTTACTGAGAATTCCCCCGTGCAGGATCAACGGCGGGACACTGATTATATTTGACAGCCTCCTGTAAATATAATTGAGTTTCTTTACTCCAACTAGAAGAGTCATACCAGCGAGTAAGCCAAACTTCAGCTTCAATAATCATCTCAGAATTAGCAGGTATTTTGCAGAGATGTCTAATGGCTTCTAAAACTCTATGTTCCTTGCCTAAATAGGGTGCCGCTAAAACTCTCAGTTGATTAAGTACCACTTCACAGTTATCAGGAAAAGTTTCTAAATTTCGAGGAAAAGCCTTTAATAGTTCCTGTTTGTTGCTTTCTAATTGAAATATTAGCTTTGATGCGGTTGCTGAATCGGCATTTAGATTATTGCAAAATTGTTTGAGTTTTTGAGAGTCCATCAAAAACTCGGAGGCTTGTTCTTGTTCTTGTTTTTGTTTTGATAGTGAATCATAATTGTTAATAGCTAAAATTAAAGGAATTAATAACGTAATTCCTGCAATAGCCATCAGTGAAGCTATCTTGTTCATGGGTTTGGGCTTCTTAATATCTGTATCAGTATTTAATCTTGCTACAATTTGGTTGTGACTGATATCAGCTTGATTTAAATGATCGTTTTGGGTGGATTGACTAATGATATCTGTTTGAGTTGTTTGAGTTGTTTGAGTTGTTTGAGTTGTTTGAGTTGTTTGAGCTGTTTGAGTTTTTGATTGTAATTTTTTAAGCTCTTGAGCAATCCAGGATTGATTGAAAATTTTTTGATAGATTAAACTAGTAATTTTTAGCTGCTCTTGTTCTTGAACTATTAAACCAAGAATTAGTAATTCTTCTTGCTCTTTAGTTTTTTGGTATTCTTTAGTACCGAGTTCTAAAATTTCACCATATTCTTTCAATAGTGAAATAGAATTACATCGTTGATTGTCAACCAAGTTTTCTTGGACTGTTCTAATATAAGTTCCTATTTTAGTGGTATGCCAATTTCTGATTAAAGATTTTTCGATGAATTTGTCAACAGCACTAGCTTCTAATCCCTCTGGGATCTTAAAGTCGCAGTTAGCAAAAACATAGCAAATAGTTTTAGTAAGCTCAGAATGACCACCAGTCCAAGCTATGACTTGACTTAAAATTACATCAGGATTAGCATATTTTTGTTCTAAATGCCAAGTATCTTGATTGTATTTCTTTAGTATATCTAAAGATATTAGTTTCGGTGGTTTTACAGATAAGCTATCTACAAAAAAGTTAATTGTATTCTGTTTTAACCAGCCTTTTTCTACAGCAATATCGCCGAATTTAAGCTGACTAGTTTTTTGTTCTGTTAGGATAGTTTCGATTTGTTGGTCATTTAGTAAGCAAGCACTTTTGAGATAGTAACCAATTGGAAATTGTTGCCCTTCCTCCTTAATTTTTTGCCATTTATCTACAAAAAAATTAACAGTCTGAGTCTTAAGCCCTGCTTGTAAAACTAAAATTTCTCCTAGCTTCATTTGAGTGTATTGAGACTGGAGATGGAGAGCCTTTTGTAATTGCTCACTATCGATTAAAGCAGCATTTTGCAATAATATACCAATCGGCAAACTATTATTCTGATTAGTCATTTTTATAACTTAATTTTAAATAAAAATATTAGTTTATTTAGTTACTTCCAAGCAACTCCTTGATACATATAACCAATCACTTTAGGTAGTTTAGGAGCATAAAATTGCTCAAGAGTTACATTGTGAAATTTTTGCTCTACTATCTGCTTGATATTACGATTAAGATGACAACCATCAGCAATTACTTTTTGAATTGGAGTAAGACGATTTTGCCAAGTTTGAATCGAGGAATCTTTACTTAAACCATGTTCAATAAAGAAAAATTTGCCCCCTGGTTTCAATAAACGATTAATTTCAGCGATCGCTTTATCTACCTGGGGAATACTACACAACGTCCAAGTACACACCACTGAATCAAAGCTAGCATCAGCCATTGGTAAGCTTTCGCCGTTTGATACCTGATAATCTACGGTAATATTAGAAGCAGCAATACGCGATCGCGCTATTTTTTGCATCCCAGGATTAGGATCGATAGTGGTAATCTTAGTTACACCGTCTGGATAGTGGGGTAAATTTAAACCAGTGCCGAAGCCAATTTCTAAAATTTCTCCTGATACATCTTCGAGAAGCTTTTGGCGATATTCTCTAAGATTTGAACCAGACATAGCAAAATCAATACAATAAGGAATAATTAAATTAGAATACAATCCCATTTTTTAAGCTTGTGAGTAAAATATGAACCAGTTTTTGACCGCCGAATCAATGCTGCCTGAGTTAATTAATCAATATTTCCTAGATAGCAATAATCACTTTTAGCAATGCAGTTTCAAGAAATTATCATCAAGCTAGGCAAAGAAGCTAAAAACAACAGTTTTAGTCATCACCAAGACTTGAACCCTCAAATTACAGCAGTCGCGGCTATAGACAAAGCGACTACTGGTACATTGAGCTACGTAGAAGGGGGAAAATTTGCGGCGATGATCGCGACAACTCAAGCTAGTGCTTTAATTTTGCCTGAGGATGAAACCTGGCAAACTCAAGCATCAGCAAGAGACATTGCTTGGATTGCTACTAGTCAACCGAGGCTATTATTTGCCAGTGCGATCGCATTATACTACCAACCTTTTAAACCCTCTCCTGGTATTCATCCTACAGCAGTTATTAATCCTAATACTACAGTAGGAAAAGACGTTTATATTGGGCCAAATGTCGTAATTCAACAGGGAGTCACTATAGGCGATCGTACCTGTATTCATCCTAATGTGGTGATCTATCCTGATGTCACCATTGGTAACGATACTACTCTCCATGCTAACTGTACCATCCACGAAAGGAGTCAAATCGGCTCTGGCTGCGTAATTCATAGCGGTGCAGCTATTGGTTCAGAAGGCTTTGGCTTTGTGCCGACAGCAACAGGCTGGTACAAAATGGAGCAGTCTGGTTATACCGTATTAGAAGATGGGGTAGAAATTGGCTGTAATAGTGCAGTCGATCGCCCTGCGGTGGGAGAAACTAGAATTGGACGCAATACTAAACTAGATAACCTAGTACAAATTGCTCATGGCTGCCAGATTGGACAAAACTGCGCTATGGCGGCACAAGTGGGGTTAGCTGGGGGGGTAATTATTGGTAACGGGGTAATGTTGGGGGGACAAGTCGGGGTGGCAAATCAAGTAACGGTTGGCGATCGCGCGATCGCTACTGGACAAACGGGAATTACTGGCAATGTTGCCTCAGGGGAGATGGTTTCGGGAATGCCTCATATTCCTAGCAAGCTATATCGCAAACTGTTTGTGATGTATAAGCGATTACCTGAAATGTATCAGATGTATAAGGAATTGAAAAAGCAATTGAATAAATAAGATACAGAATTTTTAGAGTGTAAAGCTTTGAGGTACTTGTCTCAGGCAATCAGCTTTTTACTTTCAGTTTCTAACTAACTCGGTTGATATTAAACTAAGTCGAGTTAGTTAGAAACTGTTAATCAATGTATTGTCCTCTATATTTGCGCGGAGGCTTATTTTGTTGATTTATTGGTTGCATTTTTGACCAATCTACAACCTCTTCTTCATGCATTCGACCACGATATTTGTTAACCACTTTCTTAGTGGGAACTGATTGATGATTTGATATTATTATTTTTTCTCCTTCATATTCCTGACCACGATATTTTTTGACAACTTCGTTAGTGGAAACTGAT
>JASJDX010000144.1 GCA_030064975.1 Pleurocapsa sp. MO_192.B19 | reverse complement strand
ATTTCCATCCCGGCGCTATCCTGAGCAACATAGAAGTTGGTTTCCACCGGAGAGCGATGCTTATACCCTAACCAGATCTGTTCAGTCGTCAGCTCTCGGGCAATGGTTCCCAGCAACAAGGGTTTCTCATAGTCAGGATTGATCATCCTGACTACATTTTTGTTTTCCTTATCGTTGAATGATTAACTAACTTGTTATCCTGTTTTTGCTTACTTGTTTCAGTTTTAGACAATCAAAGAATATCATGTAAGTGTGATTTACTTCATCTGTAAGTCGTGGTTTCTACCCGAACCATCTTATGTCTAGTTAACTGCAACTACTACGTTCGCCATAGAGATAATTATTTATAATTATTGGTGTTATTGGTTGAATCTTTATCCTTCCTCCTTTCATTTAGCTTGAATAGAATATCCACAGCGATGTTCACCATCGTTAATCCAATGTGTTCTCTTCACAATACAGTCTGGTAAAACCTCAGCAAACATTTCTAATTCATGGCCGCAAATGCTAGGATAAGACTCTGCAACTTCAGAAATCGCGCAGTTATGTTCTAATAAGACAAATTGCTGCTCTTTTTTCGTTGATACTTCGTGTAGCTCTGCCATATAGCCTTCTTCTTTTCGTAGCTCGACTAACTTGGCGATACGTTGTTTAAGAGTTCCTTTACCCAAAAAATCTCGATATTCGGCTGCTTTACGTTGCCACTGTTTCTCTAAAACCCTGCTTACCTGTTCTTCCCCTACAGTTTCAGCCAGGGTATCTAAAAAAGAAACAGCAAATTCACTATATTTTTGAGGTTTAAGGCGATCGCTTCCTTGAGTACTTAATTGATACAAATGTTGTGGTCTACCCATCCCTTGCCGTACCGATTGATATTCAATCAATCCGTCTGCATCCAATTCATTCAAATGACGACGAATTGCTTGGGTACTAATATTTAGGTCTTGCGCTAGCTGTTGTGCTGTTGCTTGACCCTGCCTGAGTAGATATCGCAGAATATTTTGTTTGGTAGACGGTAAACCAGTGGTCATCATCGTCTTAAAAAGTATATTTGAACTAAATAAAGAAACAATATCAAAAAGATTTTTTTTGACTTTAACAACAATTTTATTGTTAATGTAACCTACAATATACTTAAACAACAAATTTATTGTTAAAGCTAGGCGAAATTTTCGTCAACTTAGTCAACCTAGTCCCTCAAGTTAATTTTACAGAAGCATTAACTAGTCCTCCTGTTACTGCTCCATAAAATTTAAAACAACTCAAAAAACATAGTCTATTAAATTCCCTACTATGAGTGCCAACGTCAAAACTTTAGTTAATCAACCTTACAAGTATGGTTTCGTTACCGATATTGAGACTGAAACTATTCCCCGTGGCTTGAGCGAAGATGTCATTCGCCTAATTTCAGCCAAGAAAAACGAGCCAGAATTTATGCTAGAGTTTCGCCTCAAAGCCTATCGCCAATGGCTTAAAATGAGCGAACCAAATTGGCCTCATGTAGAATATCCTGCGATCGATTATCAAGATATTGTTTACTATTCTGCACCCAAGAAGAAGCAAGAAAAGCTCGGTAGCCTCGATGATGTTGACCCTGCTTTATTAGAAACTTTTGATAAGTTAGGTATTCCTCTCTCGGAACAAAAAAGATTGAGTAATGTAGCGGTAGATGCCATCTTTGATAGTGTTTCTATTGGTACTACTTTTAAAGAAAAATTAGCCAAAGATGGTGTAATCTTCTGCTCAATCTCCGAAGCCTTACAAGAATATCCTGAATTAGTTCAAAGGTATTTAGGTAGTGTTGTACCCGTAGCTGATAACTATTTTGCAGCTTTAAATTCCGCAGTATTTAGTGATGGTTCATTTGTCTTTATTCCTAAAGGGGTAACCTGTCCGATGGAACTGTCGACTTATTTCCGTATTAACGATGGTGATACTGGACAATTTGAGCGTACTTTAATTATTGCCGAAGAAGGCGCATCTGTTAGTTATCTTGAAGGCTGTACTGCGCCGATGTTTGATACTAATCAGCTTCACGCTGCGGTAGTCGAGTTGGTAGCATTAGACAATGCTGATATTAAGTATTCCACCGTTCAAAACTGGTTTGCAGGAGACGAAAATGGCAAGGGTGGAATTTATAACTTTGTTACTAAACGTGGTTTATGCAAAGGGGTTAATTCTAAGATCTCTTGGACACAGGTAGAAACAGGTTCAGCAATCACCTGGAAGTATCCGAGTTGTGTTTTGGTAGGAGATAATTCTGTAGGCGAGTTTTATTCTATCGCCTTGACTAACAACAAACAGCAAGCTGATACAGGTACTAAGATGATTCATGTGGGCAAAAATACCCGCAGTACTATTATCTCTAAAGGTATTTCGGCTGGAGATTCCAAAGGAAGCTATCGTGGTTTAGTCAAAATTGGTAATAAAGCCACTGGTGCGCGTAATTATTCTCAGTGCGACTCAATGCTGATTGGCGATAATGCCGAAGCGAATACTTTTCCTTATATCCAGGTAGATAATAATACTGCCAAACTAGAACACGAAGCCTCTACTGCTAAAATTGGTGAGGAACAGCTATTCTATTTTGCTCAACGAGGTATTTCTGAAGAAGATGCCGTAACAATGTTAGTTAGTGGTTTCTGTAAAGATGTCCTGAATGAATTACCAATGGAATTTGCTGCCGAAGCAGATAAATTATTGAGCCTAAAGCTAGAAGGAACAGTTGGTTAATTATCTATATTCCAGGTGTAAATTTTTAGCTTTATCGAACTCAGGTTGGGATAATATCAAGCATGATGCCTACGGCTAGGCTACGCCAATCAGATAATCTGTGACTAAATTCAACTAACCAACTGTATCTCTGGAGGGAATAAGTAACCCTCCTTTTTCTATTCTTGGTGTACGTCAAACTAATATATTTAATTAAAATATATTTAATTAAAAGGAAAATTCAAACCTATATTTTTCAAATCTTGCTGCTGATAACACATTAAACTAATCCTGGACTGTCCTGGACAAATCTATGTACATCATAGTAAAGCTAGTAGGACGTAAAGCTGCATCTAATAAACACTAACTTTCGTTCAATAAATCAACAAACACTTAAAGCTTTTGAACTAATACTATTAATTGGCTAAAAGATTGAGTTATAGCTATAGATTGTTCAGAAATCCGCTTAGCAATATTCGCTAATTCTTGAATTGAATCTTTAGCTATGGTTGAACTCTGTGTTTGATTTTCTCCTGAATGAGAAATATTTTCTATAAGGGTACTCATCTTGTTGTTAAGAGCAACTACTTGGTCTAGATTTTGATGAGCTACTTGAAATTCGGCAATTCCACTACTTAATTGTTGTGTTTTTGATTTAAGAGCAGTTGTTTTCTCTGTAACTCCTGTTTTAATATCGGTAAATAAGAATTCAAATCTTGCTGTTACTTCAAATAGCTGCTGAATCAGAGAAAAAATAGTATCAGACACATCGATAATAGAATTTTGGTTTCTCTCTTCAATCTGACCAAGATTTACGATTCTAATTATGCTCATGGATTGTTGAGCTATTTGCTTGCTTAAATTTACAATTGTGTTGATTGTCTCGGAAAACTGTTGGCAAAAATGACTTGAACTGTCAAATTCTACTGCAATATTTTGAACTGTGCGTTGAATATTTGAGATATTATTTATAGCACGATCTAGAATTTCATGAGTACCATTAATATATTCTTCTAGTTGCTCAAGTAGTTGAGCATTGTCGAGGGCAAAACCGACTTGGGTGGCAATTTGACTTACCCACAGGATTTCAGACTGCTGCCATTGACGGGGATCAGAACATTGATGAGCTACTAATAAACCAAATAGTTTTCCTTCGTTGATAATTGGGGTTACTAAATTCGCCTTGACTTCTAATTGTTCTAATTGTTCGACATAACAGTTACTCATTCCTGCTTCATAAATGTTGCTCCAAGCGCGAACTCTACCGTTGCGGTACTGCTCAAGATATTTTGCTTCAAAGCAAGGATCTTTGATGATTCTCCCTAACGCTTTCGTCCAACCAGAAGCTACAGATTCGGCGGAGATGATGCCATAATTGGCTTGGTTGAGGCTATAAATGACCACGCGATCGCAAGTTAAAATTCTACGTACTTCCCGAACGCTAGTCTTGAGAATATCTTCTGTCTTGAGAGATTGACGAATCTGTTGTATCGCATCAGTGAAATACTCTGTCCACATACTTTCTTCTTCCATCTGCTGTTGTAGTGGTAGTTGGGTATCAGCTAATTGTTGTTTTTCTGGGTTGTGATCGACAAAAATTTGGTTGTATTCGAGCATAATAGCTACTTGATGCGCGATTTCCCTCATCCAGTCAATTTCTCTTTCCTGCCAATGACGAGTATCAGAACATTGATGAGCAATTAACAAACCAAATATTTGACCTTCATTAACAATCGGTACAACTAAGCCAGCTATAGCCCCTAAAGATTGTAACTGTTCGAGATAACAAGGAGTTGTATTTTCATACTCAATATTATCCCAGGCGTGGACTCGACCATGGCGATATTTCTCTAAATATCGATTTGCAAAACAGGGGTCATCTATGGTTCGACCCAAGGTTTTAGTCCATGCAGGAGCAACGGATTCAGCTACTACCACACCATAATTATCTGGGTTGAGACTATAGATCAAAACACGATCGCAATTAAGTAGATTACGTATTTCTTCAACTGTTGTGTTGAGGATGTTTTCTTGTCCTTCTTCGCTAGCTATCTTTTTGTGGACATTCATAAACAAAAGATTTATATCTTGCTGAATTATCGCTTTTTGTTGTCTGGGTTGAAGATATTCATATTGATTGTTTGCTTCTGTTGGTTTTATTGCCGGGGAGTTTTGATGCTGGTAAATTTCTGTGGTTTGTTTTGTACCATTAGAATCATTTAGTTTCTCAGCATTTAGTTTCTCAGCATTTAGTTTCTCAGCATTGACGATATTGGAGATAGCAAATTCCATCTGACTTGCCTTTTTTGTCAAAAAATCAACTGTTTCAGGCTGCCAGTGCTGGAATTTAGAGCATTGATGAACAACCAATAGAGCTAATAATTGATTTCTATTTAAGATTGGTGCGATCGCTAAACTTTTAATTCCTAGCTTTTTTAAGTCTTCCAAGTCACTTGGGTATTGGTCTGCTGTGTCAATATTGTCTATAATTACAGTCTGACCATAGCAGTACATTTCTAGGTACTCTCCTACCAAAAAAGGATCTTTAATTGTTTGCCCTGTAATAGAAGAATATTCAGCAACAACAGATTCAGCTAGCACTGTTGCTTTAGGTAGTTCCCTAGCATTGTAGATAATGACTCGATCGCATTTGAGGGTTTTTCTGATTGTTTCGACAGTAATTTTTAAAAGTTTTTCTAAATTTTGATCATTGCTTAGTTTTGAAAAAAGAGCTTGAGTCATCGATTATTATTTTGTTAGATATCTTCAGGAACAATTAATCGTTTATCAAACAAAACCAGCCCAGTAGCCATACATGATTCTGTTGCCGAACAAATTGTTATTAAAATTTTGTACGTATAATTACTGAAGATAATTGTTATTGTATTAATATACATAACTATATTTACCGCTTACATTTACTACTTATATTGCTATGTCTCTGTCGAAAGGTCAACGTTACTCCCTCGTTTTACGGCGAGCATTCCCTTGACTACCCCTGATTAGTCAAAATAGATACAATAGGTCAATAAAATTATCAGCATAGGGAGTTGAAGAGAAAATCTTGATTATTGAGATGAGTATTGATTGAGGCACATGAACCTGACACCAATCTGGGGTTCGCTAACTGTTTTTGTTATCTGTCCTTTGTTGGGTGGGCTTCCCCTGATAGACTGGATAACTTACGCTCTTACTGGTCGTCAACTAAGACAGCTAGGAACTGGTAATATTTCAGTATCAGCAGCTTTTTATCATGGCGGTAAACTAGCAGGAATTTGTGCTGTACTCTCCGAAGCAGCTAAAGGGATTATCGCTGTATTATTAGCCAGGGTTTTTTTTCCTACGGGTTCAGTTTGGGAGATTTTAGCCATAATTGCCCTAGTGATAGGGCGTTATTGGATGGGGAAAAGTGCGGGAACAACTAATGCTGTCTGGGGAATTGTTGCCCACGATCCGATCGCAGCAGGGTTAGTGTGGTTAATTAGTTTAATTAGCTTTACGATTATTCGCGATCGCTCTTTTGGTAAGTATGGTGCATTAGTCTTATTAGTGATTATTATTGGGTTGCGTAATCCTAATCAACCAGAATATGCGATCGCGACTTTTGCTTTGGCTAGTTTACTTGCTGGGATATATCAGCGAATACCAGACGATTTAGATTTAGCCGCTACTTCAGCGAATACCAGCACTAATAAGATGTTTCGTTTTTTTCAGGGAGACAAAAATATAATTACTCTAGACAGCAAATTAAAAGCCACTCAGGTAGGTTCAAAAGCAGCTAATCTTTCTTGGCTTAAACGACAAGGATACCCTGTTACGGAGGGGTGGGTGTTGCGCCCAGGTGACGATCACAAAGCATTAGTAGCTACTCTCAAGCCTTCTGCCGAATCCCCTTTAATTGTCCGTTCTTCAGCTATAGGGGAAGACTCTCAAGCAGTCTCGGCTGCGGGACAATATCTAAGTGTGCTAGATATCACCAACAGCGAAAAACTACAGTCAGCAATCATCAATTGCCAAACCTCCTATCTGCACAATAACGCCATAGAGTATCGTCGCAAGAGTCGCCAAGCAGAAGAGTCGATGGCGGTTTTAATTCAAAAACAGATTGAAGGCATATATAGTGGAGTTGCTTTTAGTCGCGATCCCGTAGATCATCTCAACGATGCAGTAGCAATAGAAGCTCTCCCAGGTAGAGCAACCAAAATTGTCTCGGGGAAATTTACTCCCCAAAGATATCGTGTTTCTATCCCCGAAGTCTCTTTAACAGATAAACAGGAAGATAATCAACCCATAACTGTCATCCAGGAAAACGTAGGGGATAATAATGCTGATGCTATAGCTATCCCCCAACAAATAATCGAATCAGTGGCACTTTTAGCCAGGGAAATGGAAGACTTATTTGAAGGTATTCCCCAAGATATTGAATGGACTTACGATGGTGACAAACTATGGCTGCTGCAAGTACGCCCGATCACCACTCTGCAACCAATTTGGACAAGACGCATTGCAGCAGAAGTGATCCCAGGTAAGATTCGCCCTCTGACTTGGTCAATCAATCAACCTCTAACCTGCGGTGTCTGGGGAAAACTGTTTACCATAGTGCTTGGCGATCGCTCTAAAGACTTAAACTTTGAGCAAACTGCTACCCTCCACTTTGCCAGTGCCTATTTTAACGTTACCCTCTTAGGCAAAATCTTCCGTCGCATGGGTTTACCCCCAGAAAGTTTAGAATTTTTAACCAGAGGAGCAAAATTCAGCAAGCCTCCTCTAATGTCTACCGTTAAAAATATACCTGGACTGTGGCGGTTATTAAAACGAGAATGGAACTTAAGCAAACATTTTGAACGCGATCGCACTAAGTTATTTACACCTATCCTCTGCGATCTCCAAGAACAAGCGATCGAGGAATTATCCCCCACAGAAATTATTAGCAGAATTAATACTATTCTAGAGTTACTCGATAAAGTTACCTATTACAATATTCTCGCCCCTTTGAGCTTGGCAATGCGCCAAGCAATTTTCAAATTATCTGAAACCGAACTAGATCATAGTCAGACACCAGAAGTAGAAGCCGTCAGAACTTTGGCAGAAGTAGCCTCCCAAACCCGTAAATTGTTAGCCACAGAACAAATTACCCTCGACTCCTGTGCCTCGCTTTTTGCCCATATTGCCGAAAATCCCGAGGGGACAAGTATTATTGAGCGATTTAATCTTTGGTTAAATCAATATGGCTATCTCAGCGAAGTTGCTACCGATATTGCTGTTCCTCGTTGGCGAGATCAGCCAATTATACCCAGAAAAATGTTTACTCAATTTTTCTTTGATGCTCATAGAGCTAGACAAGCTCAAGCATCCCCTAAAATATCTTCTCAATCTTGGAAAGCAAAATTAGTCCAAAATAGATTAAATCTTAAAGCTCAAGTTGGTGAAATATACAATAAGCTATTGGCAAATCTACGCTGGAGTTTTTTAGCATTGGAGCAACGGTGGCTGGAGAATGACTTACTTAGCGATTCTGGGGATATATTTTTGCTCAAGCTAGAAGAAATTGCGGCAATTGTTGCTAACACAGATAGTAAATTAATTGAGCAACTTCCTCAACTAATAAAGCAGAGAAAACACCAGTGGTCACAAGAAAAACAATTAACCTCTGTGCCAAAATTAGTCTACGGTAAGCCAGATGCTTCAATCTGGACAACTCCCCTAACTTCAGACTCCCAACGGTCATTTAAAGGAATTGGTACTAGTTCTGGTCAAATAGAAGGAGTAGTTAGAATTATATCTAGCCTACAACAAACCGCCAAGATCGATAGTCAGACTATTATCGTCGTACCTTATACTGATGCTGGTTGGTCACCACTCTTAGCCCGTGCAGGGGGGTTAATCTCAGAAGTAGGTGGTCGTTTATCTCATGGAGCAATTGTCGCCAGAGAATATAATATTCCTGCGGTAATGGATATTGCTAATGCCACAAAACTATTCCAAGATGGTCAACGAATCAGAATTAATGGTCAAACAGGAATTATTGAAATATTAGAGTAATAATATTAGCGGCGATTTTTGAACTATATTAAAGGTTAACAGTTTCTTTTTGATATGCTTGCTCTGATTCTTGTCGTCACCATAGTTTTGCTAGGTTCGGCTTTTTGTTCGGGGGCGGAAACAGCACTATTATCGGTTTCCCCCATTAAGGTAAGACAATTAGCTCAATCGAAAAAACCTGCCGCCCTAGCTTTGGCAAGCATTCGCCTTAAGATTAATCGACCCATCGCCACGATTGTGATTCTCAATAATATCTTTAATATTATTGGCAGCATTATTATTGGTAGCCTGACTACCACGGTATTGGGTGATGCATGGTTAGGTGTTTTTTCTGGAGTTTTGACCTTTTTAATTATTGTCTTTGGCGAAATTGTGCCAAAAACTCTTAGTCAACGTTATGCTGAACCAATTTGTTTGTTTATTGCGATTCCGATCAAGTTTCTGACGGTGATATTTACCCCCTTAGTTTGGTTAGTCGAACACGTTACTGCACCATTTATTCAGGGAAAAACTCTTCCTACCACTGACGAAGCAGAAATTAAATTCCTGACTAATATTGGCTTCCAAGAAGGGGTAATTGAAGATGACGAAGCTGAGATGATTCAACGGGTGTTTCAGTTAAATGATCTTAATGCCTCGGACTTGATGACTCCCAGAATTATTATTACTTATCTCAAGGGCGATCAAACGTTAAACAAATGTCAACCAGAGATCATTAAATCCCAACATACTCGTATCCTAGTAATCGACGAGACTATTGATAATGTTACAGGCTTAGTGCTAAAAGACGAATTACTGACAGCGATGATTAAAGGAGACGGCGAGCGTCAAATTGATACCCTAAAGCGTCCTGTACATTTTGTTCCCGAAACCAATCGTGCTGATAAACTCCTCAAGGTATTTCAGGAAAATAGAGAACATTTAGCAGTGGTGCTAGACGAATATGGCGGGGTAGCTGGAGTTGTAACCTTAGAGGATGTTTTAGAGGTTTTAACAGGAGAAATTGTCGATGAAACGGATCGCAATGTAGATCTGCAAGAAATTGCCCGCAAAAAGCGTCTGCGACTACTAAAATCTTCTAGCGGAATTAATAGTGATAATAATGAGTAAAGAATAAGCGATCGCCTTAAAATTGTGAATATCTACGCCACAACAATTCTTTAGGCAAGCAAGTCATGATTATATTTTTTACATTGACAAATTTTAGCTGATAAGCTCGTAAACTAACCTATTTTTTCAGCATATCCCCAACTACCTCGTTCCTGAAAATTAGTATAGTTAGGGTGAGTTTGAACTAGTAATTCCCATACTTTACGGACTTGTGGCGTAATTCTCTCTTCTAGTGGTTTCTTCAAAGCCCACTTGGCATCGATATGTTCCATTGTCCAGTCGAGATCGTCAAAAAGTATCCAACCTCCAGGTTGCAATAGCTTATCAACTAAAAAGAAAGCATATCCAGTGTTATACCAATCATGACCACCATCAAGATAGCAAAAGTCAAAAGTCTTTTGTTCTTCAATTAGTTTCATCAATCGCCAATTATAAGATACTGGCTCATAATAAAAATCGACTAAATCGAGATAACCACATTTAGCTAATA
>JASJDX010000143.1 GCA_030064975.1 Pleurocapsa sp. MO_192.B19 | reverse complement strand
TTTGGTTTATTGGTAGCTCATCAGTGCAGTCAACCCCGTCACTGGCAAGACTATGAAATTCGCTGGATGACCCAAATTGCTACTCAAGTTGGTTTTGCTTTAGATAATGCTACGTTGTTAAAGAGATTAAAAAACAACGATCTAGTAACTCAATTACTCCAAAATTTTAGTCTCGGTATTAGTGAAGGAGTAAACAAATCAGAACTATTTAATATTGCTGTCGAACAAGCTCGTAAAATAGTGAAGCTCGATCGCGCCATAGTATATCAGTTTGATGATGATTGGAACGGTAATATAGTAGCCGAGTCATTAGTAACTGGGTATCCCAGAGGGTTAAATGCTCAGATTAAAGACCCTTGCTTTGCTAAAGAATATGGAGAAAAATATCGTCAAGGTCGAATCAAGGCGATCGCTAATATTCATCAGGCAGATTTAACTAACTGTCACTTGGAACAGTTAGAATCCTTAGCAGTCAAGGCTAGTCTTATAGTACCAATTTTGCAAGATGATCGATTATTCGGTTTACTAATTGGACATCAGTGTAAGCAACCCCGCCAATGGGAACAATCAGAAATAGATCTATTTGCTCAATTAGCTCTCCAATTAGGATTTGCTCTCGATCGTTTTAGGCTTAAAGAAGAGTTAGAGTTGGCACAACAAGAACACAAAAATGTGCCTGACGAACAGCAGCTAGAAGTACAGAATTTTCAAAAGATCTTAGAACTAATAGCAGAAAACAAAGCTGCACTGCAAGATCTCAAAACTAAAATTAATTACCAGTCAGCATTTACAAGTGATTTTACTGAACAAACGGAAAAAATTAATCAACAGAATGACCAGAAGAGTTCGGAGTTCGGAGTTCGGAATTCAGAGTTAGGTAGAGGTTCAAGCCTGCTTCCAAACGAGTCCAACTCCGAACTACTAATGACTAACTCCGAACTAGAGCGAAGCGAATTTGACTCATCAGAACTTGAGCAAAAGATGACTTCTGAAGAATTGATGATCAAATCAAATAATCAACTGACAAAAGACATTACTACAGTACAAAAAGAGATACAGGGTCAACTCAGTACTTCTCACCATGAGCAACTATATCAAGAAGCGATCGCTGAAGCTAAGGAAAAAGTCGAGGTGCTCAATCAGTCTAACCAGAATCTTTACCAAATGGTCAGTCTAATCAACGATATGAAAGAAAAGATGGATGGGTCATCAGCCAGACAAACAACGTCAGCCCGGTTACCAATAGGAGAAATTACCGTTGAGGTTGAGGAATCATAAACTCCTATTACTATTCTTTTGGGTTGAGTAGAACACACAAGTTTAATCTGAACATAAGATTAATCAAGCGGAATAAAACCAGATTTGGTTATTAGCTTTTGTCCTTGTGGTGTCAGCAAGAAATTAGCATAGCTTTGACCTATTGGAGATCGCTCTCCTTCATTTTGGAGAAATACTACGTATAGATAATGAGTTAAAGGATATTGGGCATTATGCAATGCTTTGATATTTAGTTTATTCCGTCGCTGGGGACAATCAGAAGGAGATATCAAAGGCTTTTGGTAAGGAGCAACAAAATCACCTCCACTAAGACCCAAAGATAATGGTTTAACGGTACATTGGGGAACAAGTGCTGGCACCGAACCATAGTAAATGCCGCCTGGATTGTTGGCTAATTGGCGAAGAGCTTGAGTAGTTGTAGAAATAAATTCAACATTTGAACCAAATTCTTGATTCTGAAGAATCCTGGAAGTAAAAAAACTAACCATACCCCCTGTACTAGGAAGACGAGAATAGGCTGTAATTGTTAAGTCAGGACCACCTACCTCTTGCCAATTAGAAATTTTCCCTGTGTAAATTGCTTGGAGTTGGCTAAGAGTCAAACCAGAAAGATTTAGCTGGGGATGAACGGCTACAGCTATACTATTGGCTGCCACTGGAACTTGTTTAAGCTTTAAACCTTTCTGTTTAGCTAGTTCATATTCTTTTGGCAATAGTGAATGAGAAGATTGGACAAAAGCCAATTGACCCTTAAGTAACATCTGGATTCCTGGGCTAGAGCCTGGAGGTTGATTTTGGGGTTGTACATAGCGTAATTGTAATTCGGGTCGCTCAGATTGAATGACTGAATCTACCGCTAAACGAAGAGAAGCCCATGCAATGCTGCCACCGTAATTAAAAACTCCAGTTTCTACGTTGGGCACATGAGCAAAATCAGGAATATTTTTGGCAATTCCTGGGGTTTGAATTTTGGACTGTTGAGACAATTGCCTAGTTCCCACCCAAATCAGTCCTATTGACCATCCTAAAGCAACAAAGACTGCTAAAGTGACGGTCATTAAAGTTAGTGTTTCATAGCTCTTTTTAGGGGGATTTTTCATCATAATTGATAATGTTGTAATTCTCTATTCATATTTCTTGAGCTCTTCTCCACCCTGAAGAACTGAGATTTCCTAGAACAAAGTTAACTGTCTAGGGATGGTTGGAAATGCTGAGCCGAAACAAGACTAAGATATATTGAGTATACGGCATCAAAAGCTTATCCTAACTAGCTATATAACCTTTTAATTGTTGAATTAGTTAAATTAAGCAAATAATAATATATAAACGAATTTTTGTATTACATGATCGATTTATATTAATCTATACATAATAAATATACTAAGTAATTCTACTAAAGTAATTTTCAAAATCTTACTTTGGCTATCTCAATAACTATAATTGATGACTGGATCTCTTGATTTAAAACTAAACAATTATCAGAATATCGAAGAAATTTTTAAGGTTAGAGTTCAAACAACGAGAAAAATTCTGAAGTGCGATCGCGTCATTATTTATGATGCCAGTAACCCACCCACAACAGAAATAATAGCTGAATCTGTTGACTCAAAATATACTTCTATTCTAGGACAAACAATTAGAGAACCTTTTTTAGAAGGAGAGTATTTAGAACTGTGTTGCTTTGGTCAGGCTGTAGTTATAGACAACGTTAGTACGACAGATTTAAACAAGAGCCAATTAGAAAGTTTACGACAGTTAAACGTCAAAAGTTTGGCGATCGCGCCGATTTCTCTTGGCAAAGAATTATTAGCATTTTTGGTTGCCCATCAATGCTCTAAACCTCAAGCTTGGCATCCTAAAGCAATCGAGCTGTTGAGAGAGAATGCTAACGCAACTAGCTTCGCCCTCTCAAACATTGCCAAGGCTGAGAAGTCAAAAGATTCTAACTTGATAAAACAGACAGCAAATAGCCAAGAGAGCGGAAATTCAGCAACCATGGAGCGCCAAGAAAAAAGCAACGGCAACAGCAATGGTAACATTCAACATTGGAAGCAGAAAACGATGCTTCAAGAGGATCGAAGTACCTATTTTACCGATGTTAGGAACAAGATAGCTAATGAGTTGGGACCAGAAAATATTCTCAACACAACAGTCGATGAATTACGTCATTTACTTAATTGCGATCGCGTTGTAGTTTACAACCTCAACCAAGATAATTATGGGGTAATATCAGCCGAATCAGTTGCTGCTGGTTGGACTAGAGCTTGGGGCAAAATTATAGACGATCCTTGTTTTGCGACAAAATATATAGAAAATTATCGTAATGGTCAAGTCCGCGCTTGGGATGATATTTATTATGAAACCGCTGCTAACTGTTACCTTGAACAGTTAGCAGCGTTAGAAGTTAAAGCTAACTTGGTTGCTCCAATTGTTAAAGAAGGTCAAGTATTTGGCTTATTAATCGCCCATCAATGTTCTGGCACTCGTAATTGGCAAGAACAAGAAATTAACTGGATATCCGAAATTGCTACTCAAGTAGGTTTTATGCTCGAATATACTGAAATGTTTGACTCAAATAATCAAGAAGAACAAAAACAATTGGCCGAGAATGAAACTAAATGGAATCAACATTTCACTGATGCGATTCAATATATTCGTCAATCTCTAACCAAGAAAGATATCTTGAAAGCCAGTGTTAAAGAAGTACGGAGAGTTTTAAATTGCGATCGCGTCGTGGTTTACAGCATGAACCAAGATGATCGGGGCACGATTGTTGCCGAATCTGTAGCTGCTAGTTGGACAAGAGCGCTGGGTACAGTAATTAACGATCCTTGTTTTGAAGCTAAATATCTTGACCAGTACCGCGATGGTAGGGTTCGGGCTTGGAACAACATATATGAGTCAGGCTTGACTAGGTGTTACATCGAGCAGCTAGAACAGCTAGAGGTTAAGGCTAATTTGGTCACCCCGATACTCAACGAAGGAAAACTATTTGGTTTACTAGTTGCCCACCAATGTTCTAACCCCCGTAATTGGCAACAGCTTGAAATTCGCTGGTTAGCTCAAATTGCTACTCAGGTTGGTTTTGCTCTTGATAATGCCAAAGTTCTAGCAGATGCCAAGCAACTACAATATCAGTTAGAAAACGAAGCCAAACTGACTAAATATTTTACCGATGCTACTCGCTATATTCGAGAATCTTTACAACAAGAAGATATCCTGGAGATCAGTGTTGAAGAAGTTAGGCGAGTGTTAAATTGCGATCGCGTAGTCGTGTATAGTCTCAACCAAAATCTTCGCTATGGCACCGTAATCGCTGAATCCGTTGCTCCTGGTTGGACGCGAGCTTTGGGAAAAAAAATCGACGATCCCTGTTTTGAACCTACCTATCGGGAAAGATATCTTAATGGGAGAGTTCGCTCCTGGAGTAATATTTACGAGTCAGGCATGACTAGGTGTTATGTTGAGCAATTAGAGAAATTAGAGGTTAAAGCCAATCTAGTCACCCCTATTATCAACGAAGGCAAGCTTTTTGGCTTATTAGTTGCCCATCAGTGTTCTGACTTTCGTGATTGGCAGCAGCCTGAAATTCGCTGGGTAACTCAAGTTGCCACTCAAGTTGGTTTTGCTCTCGACAATGCCAAACTTTTAGCTGATGCCCAACGACTACGCCAACAGGTAAAAAACGAAAGTAAGTGGACAGAGTATTTTACTGATGCCATTCAACATATTCGTCAATCTCTGAAATCAGAAGATATTCTCAAAACTAGTGTTCGGGAAGTACGCAGAATTTTATATTGCGATCGCGTTGTTATCTACAGCATGAACTCCGATAATCACGGCACGATCATTGCTGAATCTGTAGCTGCTGGTTGGACAAGAGCCCAGGGAAAAGTAATTAAAGACCCTTGCTTTGAAGCCAGGTATCTCGATATGTATCGTAATGGTAGGGTTAGAGCTTGGAGCAATATCTACGAAGCAGGGATGACAAGTTGTTATATCGAACAATTAGAAAAATTAGAAGTCAAAGCTAATTTAGTAACACCAATTATCAATGAAGGAAAACTATTCGGATTATTGGTGGCTCACCAATGTTCTGCTCCCCGTGATTGGCAGCAAGCTGAAATTCGTTGGCTAGCTCAAATTGCCACCCAAGTTGGTTTTGCCCTGGATAATGCCAAACTACTTGAGCAACTGGATCAATCTACTAAGGCAGGCGATCGGATATTTCATCAGCAACACGAGCAAGCAGAAACCCTCAAACATCAAGTAGTTAAAATACTTGCTGAAAATGGAGATGCTTATCAGACTATTTCCCAAGAAGCTATGCTTCAATCTAAAACTACTATTGAAGTTTTAAATCAGATTCAACAGGTTCCTGATTCATTTAAGAGCATAGCTTTAAGTATTCAACAGCTCAAATTTCAAGAGCAACAAAATAACTTAGCACTAAAAGATATTCAAGAAACTTTAAATCGTTCTATAAATAGCATATCCAATATTCAAAGCACAGTGCAAAATGTTGTGGTTGGTTTCGACAATCTAAGTAATTCTTCCCAACAGCTTTCTGAGACAATTAATACGATCAAAGATTTGAGTAAGCAGATAGTTCAGCAATCTATGAGCATAACTAGAGCTGTAAATCGTAGCCAAATTGAAATCAATAGTCAAAACTCGATTATCGATTTGTCTGATTCCATTTTTTCTTTGATGCAACAGCTATTTGAAGCTACAGTGAGAATTGAACCTTTATTTACTAATATCAAAGCAGAAGTTAGAAACAAAACTGTCGCTCTCGATTCAGAAACACAACAGTCAATCAATGGAGTTGGAGAGTTTGAAACAGTTCGTCAAAAGCTAGAGCGAGTTATTGCTCTTAATACCAAGATGAGTAATTTGATCGATAAAATTTCTCAAGCAGTGGAAAATCAGGCACAAAGCTCAACATTTGCTAAAGATTCAGTTCAAGAAGTAGCAAGCATTGCTGAACGAATTTCCGAACAGTCTATGAACATTACTCAATCGTTTAATCAATTGGTCTTATTAGTTCAAAAGCTCTAAGGAATCATGTGATATATTTAAAAGCCATATTTACCAATGTATCTATGGGAGTCTAGTACTAGGAAATAGGTTTTTCATCAAGAGTAGTAACAAATAAGACTCCTAAAATACATAGGCAAGATGCGATCGCAAATGCACTAATATAACCAAAGGCTTCAGCAATAAAACCACTAAAACTGCCTGCCAGTAAACTACCGATAAAAATAATAGTAACTTGTAGAGTATAGTCAAACCCTGCATTTCCCTGTCGGCTATTATCCATAGCGATCGCAAACATTGGAACACAAGCCATACTATAAGTGAAATGTAAGCCAGTAGAAACAAGATAGAGAACTGGTAAACTAGCAAATCCCAATGTGGGTAGAGTCCAAATGGCGATCGCCACTGCCATTAAAATACCAAATACAATCAAACCTCGTTTACGTCCCAAGGGTTTGACGAGAAATCCACCTAAAATAGAGCCGATAAATCCTCCGCCAAAGGATACAATACCGTTCATTACCCCAATGTCGGTCATAGACATTCCCAAGTCTACAAGCAAAGGACGAGACATGGTACTGGCGATGGTTATTCCCATCATGTAAACCACCAGTATTAAAATCCACCGTACCATCCCAGGCTGCCGAAAAAATCCCCCTAATGCCGAAAAACTTAGTTTATAGTCGGTTTTTGGATTGGTGACATTTTCACGATGAAATAAGACAGGAAATATTAATAAAAAGACACCCAATGCCATTACTAATAAGCTTCTAGTCCAGCCCCAAACATCCAATAAAATAAGGATGACACCACCGCCCAAAATTGCTCCCAGATAACCGCCAGCCCCCTGAATGCTGTTGCCAAAACCTCTTTCTGCTGGTTTAAGTAGTTCAATTGCTAAAGCATCGGTAGCGATATCTTGAGTTGCAGCAAAGGTAATAGCGATTAGCATACCTGCTAGTAAGAGAGTAAAATTAGTTTCGAGATTGAGAAAAGCACAAACGGCGATCGCGATTCCCATTAGGCTTTGCATCAAGACAATCCAGAACTTATAATGTCCCCATCTCGTCCATCCATAGCGATCAATCAACGGTG
Organism: Pleurocapsa sp. MO_192.B19; assembly: GCA_030064975.1. Classification (GTDB taxonomy): domain Bacteria; phylum Cyanobacteriota; class Cyanobacteriia; order Cyanobacteriales; family Xenococcaceae; genus Waterburya. Next base: position 2,944 of record JASJDX010000143.1, on the reverse strand, counting down.
ACCACAATACCTTAAGCGTCCAGGGTAAACTGAGTAAGCTAGTCAAGCCGATTAATTCTAAAGAAATGCCCTGTTGTCGCAGGAATACGGGTAGAGTTTGTCCAAAGAAAGCTACGGGCAGAAACTGTGCTACATATAAGCTGGCGAGTAATACCCATTTGTTCATGATTAAAAAAGTTTTTAGTTCGCTACGCTTTTAGGGACAGGAGAGTTTTCTGTCAGAAGAAAGATAACCAATAATTAACAATTAATCAAAACTTACTCCTAACTTGAAAGCCATAGGTAGCAGGTGCGCCGAAGCTAGCAATATCTCCCAAAGAGCCAAAATTAAATGCTGTTGTCAGATATTCAGTATCAAAGATGTTGTTGGCAAAGAAATAAAAGCCGTAGTTGTCTGTTTCGTAGCCAATGCGAGCATTAAACAGAGCATAAGGATCTTGTTGAAATTCATTGGGATTATCAAAAAAGGTCGTACCAAATCCCTGTAACTCTAATCTAGTGAAGATGCCTACAAGAAAACGATATTGTAGAGCTAGATTATAGGTATAGTCTGGAGAATTGGGGAGATTGTTACCGTCAAGCTCTTCGCCACCAAACGGATTAGTAAATTCGTCAAAAGTAGCATCGACAAAACCAAAACCTGCGATCATCTCAAATCTTTCAAAGGGAGTTGCTCTTAACTCGATTTCAAAACCTGCAATATCAGCATCGGTATTGGTAACTAAGCGGTCAAATGAATCAACGTCTAATGCCTGTAGTTGAAAATCTTCTACAGGACTATAAAAAGCAGCGACATTAAGTTGCAGGCGATTGTCTAAAAACGAAGACTTTAAGCCAATTTCGTAGTTAGTCGAAGTTTCAGTATCAAATGTTAATACCTCTTCTATTATATCGGCAAAATAATTTACTCCTGCTGGCTTGTATCCCCTGGCGATGGAGCCATAGACCATTAAACTAGGATTGAAACGATATTGTGCTACGAAACGAGGTAAAACAATATCATCGTCCTGTTCAGCATCTTCAAAAGAACTGGTGACAACAGGGTCGGATTCTGGTGCAGCAAAACTAATTTCGTTATCTAACTTGCTATCAAAGCTTTCGTAACGCAATCCCGCAGTTAAGGTTAAAGCTTCGATTGGCTTGTAGCTAGCTTGACCAAAGAAAGCCAAAGTATCCTCATCGACTTCTGCTTCAGTAATATTTGTTCCCGCCGCAGTAATAGAACCACTGTCATTAACCTCAAAATCTCTAAATTCTAAATAACTCCCTACCAGCCATTGAAACTTGTCACTTTTCTCAGGGGATTGAAAACGAATTTCTTGACTAATAGAATCTGAATCTACATCAAAAACCTGAATGGCTAAATTTTCTGTAGGAGGACTAAAAATATCGGAATCTGATTCAAAATCAGAACTGGAAAAACGTCTGGCTGTAATTGAGGTAAGACGAAATGCGGAATGATCGTAATCTACTCTGACAGACTGGGTATCGGTATTGACATTGGTAAAACCATCAAAATCCTGTTCGACTTCAAAAGGATCTTCGATATCCAAAGCCACAAAAGGCTGTGCGCCGTCGTTATAATCGTCAACCGAAGCATTAAGTGCTACGCTTAAATTCTCAGTTGGTGTCCAAAGTAGTTTACCTCTAGTAGTAAAACCCGATTGAGAATCAATATCGGTATCTAAGAAAGTATTTTCGGTAAAGCCATCTCTGCTTTCATAGCTTCCTGAGAGGCGAAAAGATAATTTATCTTCAACAATCGGCGAGCTAAAACTAGTCTGCACCTCAAAATTATCAAAATTCCCGTATCCAATACGGCCACTAAAATCCAATTCCTCTGCTGGTTGCTTAGTAATAATATTAACTACCCCTGCTTGAGCATTTCTGCCATAAAGGGTAGCTTGTGCGCCCCTTAATACTTCAACTCGTTCGATATCAAAGATTTCTACCCCCAGAAAGTTAGTGTAATCGTAGGGAACATCATCGATATAAAAAGCTACGGCATCGCGAGAGATAAAGTTAAAGTTACTGAACCCTCGAACACTATAGTTAACAAAGTTGCGACTGTCAGTGTTGTAGGTAGTAAAGTTAGGGGTGTTTCCCGCAATATCCCGAAATGAAGTAATATCTCCGTCTTCGGCTTGCTGTTCGGTAATCGGCGTAATACTTATAGGAACATCTTGTATGTCTTCTGGCTTTTTCTCGGCAGTAACAACGATATCAATTACTTGGGTTGGTGGTGCTGTGTCTGCTACTGGTACGGGTGGTGTTGCGCTAATAGTTAAACCCTGAGTCCCTGTTACCGTTTCTGCTGTAGGTGTTCCATTAATTCCAGAGATAATCACTCTGACACGATTTCCCCTCAAGGCGATCGCTCTAACCTCAGATATACCTTCAGTAGGATTTTGACGCACAAACTTCGATTCTGTTAGTTGAAGTCGAGCATTAGGAATATTAATAATTAGATTATTTCCTTGAGTTGACCTAATACTCCGAAGTGTTTGACCAGCCGCCGTATTTAAAATAACCTCAATTCCTTGTGGCGTTGTTTGTATTTCAATATTAGTAACAACTGCCACAGAATTGTTTAACTGCGCTCGCCTTTGGTGTACCCTTTCCCGCACTCGCCATTCTTTAACTGTGGTCGCAGGTAAATCAGATTCTACCTGATTTTCTGTTGCGTAGGCTATGTCGTTAAAATTTCCCAGTACTGATAATACTAATAGGTTTAAGACAATTCCATTGCGTAATTGCTTGTTCACTCTTTGCTTTCTATATCTCTCAGTTGTCAACTAGACGCGATCTTCCTACGGCAAGCGCGATCGCGCTTGCCGAGCCGTTCAAAAGACAGTTTATAACCCTATCATTTAAAAATATTCAAATCAAAAGACAGACTGTCGTATTTTGGCGTTGCTGAATTAGTTGTCGATCAAGTAGGAAG
>JASJDX010000142.1 GCA_030064975.1 Pleurocapsa sp. MO_192.B19 | reverse complement strand
CTATGGCTCGATGTTAAATCCCATCAGGTAAAAGGCTTAACCTGTGCTTCAGGAGTGTTTGAGCGAGAAAGACATTCGTTCTCTTGGGATAAAGTTGTCACAGTCGGTAAAGATAGTATCCTCGTCAACACCGAAGATCGAGAAGAAGTCGAGCAGCCTGAATTAATCGGTGATGTAATCGGACTAAAAGTGTGGACAGATGCAGGTAATAAAGTAGGTAAACTTGTAGATTACTGCATAGATACCAAAACTGGTGCTGTAGCTGCATACTTATTCACCTCTAATGGTTGGCGTGGCATTGCTAGTGGGACTTATGTTTTGGCTCCTGATGCGGTAATCACCGTCGGCAGTAAGCGAATTATTGTTGCTGAAGCCAGTATTGAAGATGCTCAACAGTATGAAGAGGGGTTAAACAAAAAAGTTCAGCACGCCAAGAAATTTATTCAGGAGGACATCGCCAAAAGTCAAGAGGATTTTGGTGTGGCAATGCAAAATACTCAAAAGGCTGCTTCTCAGTTACAAACAAAAGCTCACCATGCAACTGAAGTAGCCAAAGAAAAGTTGTCTGATGCTGCCAAGCAGCTACATCTTAAAACTAAAGAAACATCTGCTGAGAAAAGAGATAAATTAGCTCAATCTGAGGTGAAAAATCCAGAAGCTCCAGAAGAATCGGGAGAGTCGGATGCAGACTCAGAACTGGATACCGAAGAAACTTCCTGTGTCTAGTGATTAGAGATCGACCGTGAGTTTTAATCAGATTAAATATCACGGCAATTACAGATATCAAACTTCAACATCCGAGAAACTTTTGCAGTGCTGTTATTGCGATCTTGATTTTCTTGAATACTTTTTAGATAGCAATAACAATACCCTAAATTAATTCAAAACTACCAGGAGGAATACTATGGCTAAAGTAGCTTTACCAGTATCTACAGTTAAGCCATTAGGCGATCGTGTTTTGCTGAAAGTTAAAGCAGCAGAAGGAAAAACTGTTGGCGGAATCTTCTTACCCGATACGGCTCAAGAAAAGCCCCAAATCGGCACAGTAATTGCCGTTGGAACAGGGAAAAGGAACGATGATGGCACTCAGACTCCTATGGAAGTAAAAGTGAATGAAAAAGTACTTTATTCCAAGTACGCTGGCACAGAGCTAAAACTTGGTGATGAAGACTATATATTACTTTCGCAGCAAGATATCTTAGCCACAGTTATCTAAGTCTTGCATCCATGCAGAAGCTCGGTCGAATGTTTGAATTAATTATTTTATTGCAGATATCAAAGGAGTAAATTCGAGATGGCTAAACAACTACGTTTTAAGAGCGAGGCTCGTCGTGCTTTAGAGCATGGTATTGATACTCTCGCAGAAGCCGTAGCGGTAACATTAGGACCGAAAGGGCGCAATGTAGTCCTAGAAAATAAATTTGGCGTCCCGCAAATTGTCAATGACGGGATCACTATCGCTAAAGAAATCGAGTTAGAAGACCACGTTGAAAATACTGGGGTGGCTTTGATTCGCCAAGCTGCTGCTAAGACCAATGATGTAGCTGGGGATGGGACTACTACTGCCACTGTTTTGGCTCAGGCGATCGTTAAAGAGGGTCTGCGTAACTTGGCAGCAGGGGCAAACCCGATGAATCTCAGGCGGGGGATCGAAAAAGCTGCTAACTATCTGTTAGAGAAAATTGCCGCTCGCGCTAGTCCCGTCCATGATTCTAAGGCGATCGCTCAAGTAGGAACAATTTCGGCTGGTAACGATGAAGAAGTGGGTCGCATGATTGCCGAAGCGATGGAAAAAGTCGGTAAAGAAGGAGTCATTACTTTAGAAGAAGGTAAATCGATGACCACCGAACTAGAAGTTACTGAAGGAATGCGCTTCGATAAAGGCTATATTTCTCCCTATTTTGTTACCGATACCGAAAGAATGGAAGCGATTCTCGAAGAGCCTCAGCTTTTGATTACCGATAGGAAAATCTCATTAGTGCAGGATTTAGTCCCTATCCTAGAAAAAGTAGCCCGTACTGGCAAACCCCTGTTAATTATTGCCGAAGATATCGAGCAAGAAGCCTTAGCAACCCTCGTAATCAATAAAATTCGCGGGACACTGAATGTTACTGCGGTGAAAGCTCCTGGTTTTGGCGATCGCCGTAAGGCAATGCTCGAAGATATTGCGGTTCTAACTGGTGCTAGGGTAATTACCGCAGATGCTGGTTTAACCCTAGAAAAAGTTGAGTTAGATATGTTGGGTAACGCCCGTCGTATTACTATTACTAAAGACCACACTACCATTGTTGCTGAAGGCAATAAAACAGCAGTTCAAGAGCGCTGCGAACAGCTTCGTCGTCAGATGGCAGAAACTGAATCGGAATACGACCGAGAAAAACTACAAGAGCGTTTGGCTAAACTAGCTGGTGGGGTAGCGGTGCTCAAAGTAGGTGCTGCTACCGAAACTGAAATGAAAGACCGCAAGTTAAAACTCGAAGATGCGATCAACGCTACTAAAGCAGCAGTAGAAGAAGGTATTGTCCCTGGAGGTGGTACTACCCTGATACATCTCATCCCAGAACTAGAAACCTGGGCAGCAGAGAACCTCAGAGGAGAAGAATTAATAGCTGCTGGTATTGTCGCTCGTGCTTTAGCTGCGCCTCTCAAACGGATTGCCGATAATGCAGGACAGAATGGTTCGGTAATTGTTGAAAAAGTTAAAGAACTTGACTTTAACGTTGGTTATGATGCTATTGCCGATGAGTTTGTCGATCTGTTTAAAGCTGGGATAGTCGATCCTGCTAAAGTAACTCGTGCAGCACTGCAAAATGCTGCTTCGATTGCGGGTATGGTGTTGACTACTGAATGTATTGTCTCGGAAAAACCAGAATCTAAATCTGCTATTGCTAGTATGGGAGGTGATTTTGGCTACTAATTTATTCTTCCACGAACTGAAATAAATTGTTTTCATAGCCTCTAAATATCACGGCTAATAGATTAGATTAGTGATGAGTTTGATGCTTTTTTAACAGTATCAGTAAAACTACACTGAACCCATGTTTGAGCTACCAGAACAAAAATATGGCCCACTCTCTCATCTCAAGCAACTAAGTCCAACTCATAGATTTAGGAAGGTTACAGAGACGACTATCGAGCAAATTTATCCTTCACCATCGCAGTTAAATCAAGATTCCCTTAAGGTTTTAAGTTGGAATATCGCCAAAAAGAATCATCATAGCCATTGGAGTAAAGATTTTTTGGCAATAATTGCCCAACATCAACCAGATATAATATTTTTGCAGGAAGTTCGTCTCTGTGCGATCGCCCAACAGATTCCCGAACTGGCATCAATGGGCTGGAGCTTTGCCCCCAACTTTATTGATACTTTCAGAAATACTTATTCGGGGGTTTTAACCGCCACCAAAGGCGATCGTCTCTATAGTACAGCGAAGATTACTCAACACCAAGAACCCTTAACCAGAACTCCTAAAGTTTCTCTATTTGTGGAATATTCTCTGGGCAAAGAGGAGGAAGCTTTCTTAACAGTCAATACTCATTTAATTAACTTTGTCGAAACCAGTAAATTTCAGGCTCAATTACAAGAAATAGAAGTCATAATTGACAAATACCAGGGAGCGGTAGTTTTATCAGGAGACTTTAATACTTGGAATCGTTCGCGATGGCAATTGCTATTACAAATGACTGACAAATTAGGCTTGACTCCTGTTGCTTTTCCTATCTTTGAAGCCCTTAAAATCAAACGTTTTCTGCTTTCTCCACCATTAGATTATATTTTCTACCGAGGATTAAGGCAAAAAACCGCTAGTGCTAAAGTAATTGACAATATTGATTCCTCGGATCATAAGCCGTTGCTAGTAGAATTATATATTTAAAACGACATTCCCCAGATTATGTGCGCAGCTAGTACGAGAAAAGTTCCTTTAAATGCACTATTGATAAGGCTTTTAAGGCTCTTTTTTCGCTATGAGTCGTGGTGTGAAATTTCGGGGAAATTTAAAATTTGTCTTGAGCAGCTAAGTAGAGCTTACACAGATTTATCTTGCGAGTGGGAAGACCCTCACTTTCAGTGAGGGAGTGTCAAAACACTACCCTAAACCACGAAATTGCTTTCAGTCAGAGTGCTAGTATCGACTCCCGATAAAATAGCCAAGGTTTCTTCAGTAGCAGTAATAGAGATACTATAATTGCTAAAGGATAGGTCATCAAAGCTCAAGCCACCAGAAAGCATTAGACGATCGCTACCCAGATGAAAGTCGGCAATGGTATCTGTACCGAAATTTGGCGTAAGCTCGAATATGTCCGCACCAGCATTACCAAACAGGATATCATCACCTATCCCACCATCAATTAAATCATCTCCATTGTTTCCTCGAACCAGATCGTTGCCACCTCCGCCATTGAGAATATCGTTACCTTGGTTGCCCCAAAGAAGATCTTCTCCATTGCCACCCAAAACATAATCTTGATTAGAACCGCCCCAAAGATAATCCCTATCATCACCGCCAATCAAAATATCTTGGCCTTGATTGCCTCGAACATAGTCATCACCCTGACCTCCGAACAACAAGTCCTCTCCTACTCCTCCCTCAATATAATCGCGATCGTCTCCGCCATCAATAAGATCGTTGCCTCGAGCGCCTATTAACAAGTCTTTCCCTGCCCAGCCTTCAAGGCGGTCGTCCCCGTTTCTGCCTAAAACCAAGTCGTCTCCAGTTAAACCGTCTATATTATCTGACTCTTGAGTAGCAAAAATCAAATCGCGATCGCCTGTGCCAACAAGATCGTTGAACTGGGGCTGAGAAATTTCTCCATTGATGGTTTGAGAAATAGTATCGGCAAACAAAGCGTGTGCTTCTGTAGTCGGATGAAAGATATCCCAAAAGAAGAATCCTGTTGTTTCAGCAAGGTCTAATCCTGATAGTAGTAAAGGATCGGTTACGTTGCTTAAGCCGAATTGCTCGGGGTTAATCGCAATAGTCTCATTTGCCGTAAATAAATCTACTTCAGTAATCTGCATTGAAGTAGATTGATCTTCCAAATCAAGATTATCTAATGCCAGTGATAAACCGCCGTTATAAGCAATAGTAATTGCAGTAGCTTCATCTTGAAATTCGATACTGAAAGGCAATCTGCCTAAAGATGGCATATTTGGCACAACTATATTTTCTGCACCTAAGTCTGTCAGACGAGTGACATTACGAACATTATTGTCAACGCCATTTTCAATCAAGTCTGCGGGGTCTGCGGGAACACCACCACCTAGATAATCTAAAAAGTCGTTGGGGCCTGCCCAAACTACATAAAGAGCATCGGGATCGGCACGATCATCTCCTAGGCTTTCTTGATATTTATCAATTTGCTCTGATAAACCTGGTAAAGTTACCTCTGGCAGGAAAAGAGCAATATCATCGTTGTTAGAATTTCCCGTACCAGTTTTGGCACCGCCAACAGCAAAGTTATTACCTATCCCATTATCATCATATGGATCTAAAGTAAGTCCCAAATCTTCAGCTAAATACTCAACAGCTACCGAACCGTTAGAAAAGCGACCCGAAACATAGGGCGGATCGGGGGGAATAGCACCAAAGGTTAGAGCAAATGAATTACCAGAATCGGATAAACTATCCCCAAAGATAAAAATTTGCGTATAATTGTTCGAGTTCAGCATAGAACCATTTCCTGAATTTTCTAGAAAAAACGTATTTTTTGATTTTGCATTAGAGCGATCGCATTAGCTACAGTAGTAAAAACTGTTACAACAAAACCTATTTTTATACTCTCTTTTATACTCTGGATAGCAGGTACATCGCGTGACATTTATCGTCAGTTTTTTCGTTTTCAACGATTGAATCAAGAAATCTTTCAATGTCTACTTTCCGTATTAGTGAAATGTAGTTTTGTATAGCGTAAACCCCAGATTATAAACAGATGTAGCTGTCGCTATTAAAATTAAAGACTATAGGTTTACTAATAAAACTATGGAACAAAAACATGGGAAACTTGTGAAGAATTAAAGTCTAACTAACAGGGCTAACGCATCAAACTCTGGATTTTTCATGATTATTAAGTCCAAAAATTGAAAATATTTCTAATTCAGAAAACCTGGCAAATCCTTCAGTATAAAAATAGCCTTTCAACTCAATTTGTGAGATATAGCGGTATACCCGTATCTTTGCTCAATAACGCCCTGTTGAACGTAAAGTTTTAAATCTCAATTTCCTCACCAAATCCTCAAATTTAAATTATAGATTTAATGCTAGAAACTACTCCCTTCTCAAATGATGGTAGTAATAACTCGAACTATGAAGGACGATCGAGATGAGTAAAACTAAAATTCAACAAGTTTCTGAAGCAGTTCCCGTAGACTCCAATCTAGAAGGAGAAAGTAGCCTGAACTTAGAAGAAAAGCTACAACAAACTGAAGCAGAACAAGAGCAAACTATTACCGAATTAGAAAAGCGTCTAGTTCAGGAAGCAGTTAGTGCCGTGGCAGAAACCAAACAGGCGATCGCAGCGATTGAAAAAAATGACAAAGATGCAGCGATTAAAGCGATCGAACAGGCAATTGGAGAACTGGATATTATTCTAGCTCGCGACCCCGATTTAGCTCTACTGCCAACTGATTATGCGATCGCTGTTGTTAACATCGCACTTGAAGACAAGAACACTATCAAACATACTCGTAAAGAAATTAAAACAGCGATTAATTTTGGTTATTTTTCCGTGGCTCGCAGACTTCTCAATAGCCTGATGAGCGAAATTCGCGTCATTGTCACTAACTTGCCTTTAGCTACTTATCCCGACGCTCTCAAGCAAGCGGTAAGGCTACTAGATGAGGACCGAAGTGAAGAAGCTAAGGAAGTCCTAGAATTAGCTCTCTCAACCTTTGTACTAGAAGAAGAATATTTACCAATACCCCTTCTCAAAGCTCACCGATTAATTGAAAACGCCTCTGGTTCGAGCGATCGAGACAAAGCGATGCAACTATTAGCAGATGCCCGTACTCAACTCAGATTATCTCAAGATTTGGGCTATGCAGAAGCTGACGTTGAATACGATGAACTAAAAACCGAGCTGAGCAACTTAGAAAAACAACTAAAGACAGGCGAAAACACTCACCATACCTTTAAACAGTTGAAAACTAAAATTGCTAATTTCTTTCAACGGATTTCAAAGGCGAAAAAGCATTAATTGTTTGTAGATTTAAGATCAGAAATTTTGAACAAATAAACAGGAATTTATAGAGGTCAATATTATGTCTTTAGTTCCTTGGGGATCTTTCTCAGAAATCGACAGCTTACAAAAAGAAATGAACCGTTTGTTTAGTAATATAGTACCAAGAGCTACAGGCGGATTCGCTTTAGATTTTGTTCCTGCTGCTGAAATGTCAGAAACCCCTGAAGAAATTTATCTCAAACTAGAAGTTCCAGGGATGGATGCCAAAGATATCGATATTCAAGTTTCGGCTGAAGCTGTCTCCATCACTGGGGAACGTAAATCAGAAACCAAAACCGAAGCCAAAGGCATGACCAGAAGGGAATTTCGTTATGGTAGTTTCCGTCGCGTTATTCCCCTACCCGCTCGCGTGCAAAATACCAACGTTGATGTCGAGTACAAAGACGGTATTCTCAATTTAACTCTGACCAAAGCTGAAGAAGAGAAGAGTAAAGTCGTTAAGGTCAACGTCGGCTAATTCTTTCTTCTCAGGCGATCGCTATCTATAACTGATATTACGCAGCATAACGAAACATTAGTAGTGACCATAAGCTACAGAAAATATCGTTGTTTCCCTGCTCTTATAGATTGATGAGTGGGGAACATCAGTACTTGAAATTAGGAGAATCAATCATGACAGATACCAGAAATACCTCTGAAACTAAAGAAACAACTATCGTTGCCGTTAGTTCCGAAACTAATGCTCTAGTAGAAAAAGAAATGCCAGGGGAAAGCGAGCAACTCAAGCAAGAAACTAAAGCCTTGGTCGAAGCAATCAAAAAACGGGCGCAGTCGGAAATTGATAATGCTCAAACTTTAACGAGGGATGCATACTTAAAAGCCGTTCGCAGTGCTAGGGAGGCAATTGAAAAGAACGAGTTGCTTGACCCCAAACGGATCGAACATTCGGTTGAAATTATTCAAAAAGATGCCCAAGAAAATTGGCAAAAAATTATCGATGAAATCTCCGATTTAGGCGATCGCCTCCATGAAGCTGCTCAAACTGCTTGGGATATTTTAATGGGGAAAAATTCATCTGGAACGAAATAATTTATCAAAAAACTATCAGCTTTTAGTTACTACGCAGATAGTTAATTAAAAGCTAAAAGCTGATAGCTAGGAGCTTCGCTTCTTTATCCAGAGAGAACATCTTAACTACATAGTTTATAAAAACTAATAACCTAAGTTGCGAGTTATAAAATAAATAGCCTTTGGCTTTGATTTTAAAGTAATTGACAAAGCTAGGAGAGAAAAATATGACTACTAAAAGTACAAAAAAGAATAGGCATTTTTGCATATTTGATTACTTCTTGGATGGAACTTATCTTAAATGGGAAGAAGTAAAGGGACAATGCCCAATCTTAATTCCCGGAGATAATTGGACAATCAGTCTTGAAGATGGAACTCAAATTACTGCCAAAATTATTGAAATTGAGGATATTAGCGAGAATGAATGCAGAGTATATCTTAGTTCATGTTGAAGAACATATCTCGATCGCAACTATCTGTGGAGTGATAAAAAAGTTGGAAACTTTGGGTACTGATACGGAAGTAGTGGTAAAACTCAAATCTCTGACAGCTCTGCATTATAAGCATGAATGAAGTACCAAATCCCGCCAATGTGATTGTGCAGTTTTTTGGAAAATGATAGACTTCGTCTCACTAGGCGAGAAATATGTTGTCGTCCTCATCTCAACTCCACTAATGACTACATGCGGCTAAAGCCTTTGTGGCGAGTTGATGAGACTTACGTAAAAATCAAGAAACAGTGGAAGTATTTGTATCGAGCTGTGGATAGTCAAGACCATACAATCGACTTTTTGCTGACAGCCAGACGAGATGCTGAAGCTGCTAAACGCTTCTTGCTCCGTCCTATACGCTGAGGAAACCTCAGACGGGGTGATTGCCCCATCGTCTTGCTTCGCAAGACTGGCAACGCATTCGCGTTGCGTGGCGGTGCGCTTCTTCATCAAAGCACTAAAAGCAACTCATACTCAAAAACCTAGAGTAATCAATATAGATAAAAATCCTTCGTATCCACCAGCGATTGAGCAGCTCAAGAAGTCAAGCATTTTACCTGAGGATACCAAACTTAGACAAATCAAGTCCTTGGAGTTACATCGCGCTCGGTTTTGGCTAAGGCTCGAAAAGGTCTTGCTCCACCACCATTTCCTGTTAGTAGTTAGGATTAGCTGGAAAACTGGGAAACGTTTAGAAAAAGAAGACTACAGCCATCTTAAGGGAAGAAAAAAGTTAGGGTCAAAGGACGAAAAAGCCGTAAAATTGGTGAAACCCCCTTGCACTTAACCAGCAAGAACAAATGTATTGTCAAGCCAACCAGTCTGAGCTTACCCCAGAAAAGTTTGAGATGCCTTTTTCTGAGAAGTTATCCCCTGATAATCGTTGGGTAATCATGGCAGAATTAATTCCCTGGTCAGAATTTGAAGAACAATATGCAGAAAACTTCTCAGAAACAATGGGTGCGCCAGCCAAACCCTTTCGCATGGCATTAGGAGCATTAATTATTAAAGAAAAATTGAGGACTTCGGATAGAGAAACAGTAGAACAAATTAGGGAAAACCCATACTTACAGTATTTTTTAGGGATGTCAGACTATAGCAATGACCCCCCATTTGAAGCATCCATGATGGTTTATTTCCGAGCAAGAATAGGGATGAATTTGGTTAAGAAAATTAATCACAAAATGGTGCAGGATTTCACCGAAAAAACCGAAGAAGAATCAGAAAAAAAAACAAAGAATCGGAAGTTGAAGAAACCCCAAATAAAGGAAAGTTAATCTTAGATGCTACTTGCGCTCCTGCTGACATCACTTACCCCAATGACTTAGGAATATTAAATCAAGCCAGACGGCAAACAGAAAAAATCATAGATTCTCTTTATAAAACTTGTCAAACAAAGCTGAAGAAAAAGCCAAGAACTTATAAAAAGAAAGCGAGAAAAGATTATTTAAAAGTTGCTAAAAAACGTCGTCCATCTCGAAAGGAAAGAAGCGATGCTCTTGCCAAACAACTACAATCAGTAGATCACAAACGTTTTTAGAAGGTTTATGGAATGCGGTTTTCAGCCGATATCCCCTAAGGCTAAAAACTAGGTGTATCAGTGAATGGGCGCGATCACTTTGACAATTGGCGATCGCTAATT
>JASJDX010000141.1 GCA_030064975.1 Pleurocapsa sp. MO_192.B19 | reverse complement strand
GGCGTTGCTGATTTGGTAATGGTATCTAATATTTTTCAACTCCCAGATCCATGTTTTTCGTAAACAATCAGCTCAAAATCATTACGTATTCAGCAACGCCCGCATTTTTAATGATCGAGTATCAAGCAACCGCCACAGTTAACATTTCTTCAGGGGTTAGATGAGAGTGAACTATTTTACCGTCTTTAAACCAGACAATTCGCTCAGTTAATTTAGCAACTTCTGGCTCGTGAGTTACCATCACTACAGTAATTCCACTACTATGTAATTCGCCAAAAATATCTAAGACTTCTCTAGTGGTATGGGAATCTAATGCACCTGTTGGTTCATCTGCCAGTAATAGCAACGGTTCATTAACAATAGCTCTAGCGATCGCTACTCGTTGCTGTTGTCCTCCAGAAAGCTGATTAGGACGATTGTCAATTCTATCACCTAAGCCAACTTTTCTTAGAGCGGCAATTGCGCGATCGCGTCTTTCACTACTAGATACTCCTGCGTAAACCATAGGTAACATAACGTTTTCTAAGGAGCTAATTTGAGGCAATAAATGAAATTGCTGAAACACGAAGCCAATTTTACGATTACGAATCTCGGCTAGTTGTTCGTCTGAAAGCCCTGCTACAGCTAGATTATCTAAATAGTATCTTCCTGCGGTCGGTCGATCCAAACAGCCGACTATGTTCATGGCGGTAGATTTACCTGAACCAGATGCTCCCATAATTGAACAATATTCTCCTTGATGAATAATCAGATCGACTTGATCTAAGGCACGAACCTCGGTATTGCCAGTTCCGTAAACTTTTTCAATTGCTTCTAAACGAATAATTACAGGAGCAGATTTAAGAGATTGATTGGATAAATTCATATATTAATTATCAATGCGATCGTCTCGATTGAGTAGCTAAACTAAAGCTCTATAGTACATTGTGGCAACTCCTGATTGCTTATGTGATTAAAGTTTAGATAAAACTGTCTTGAATCATTATTCTAGTAAGACTCTTTAATTAGTTTCATGAGTTTCTAAATAGCTTAATAGCCAATTAGCAGCAGTTGCTCGACGAGTTTGTCTTGGTCCAAATTCCCCTAGTTTATAACCTTTAAAACCGAGCTTTTCTTTAAGTAGTTGTTTATTCTCTTTAGAAATTGAGCGGGTGAGCTTGACTGTCGGTGGGCGATTGGCAATAAAATCTGGTGGTTCGGGATATTTTTCTCCCCAATCGTCTACAACTCTGCTAATATCCCAGGTTTGAGTTGCTCGATCGTAGCGATAGCCTAGATAATGCCAAACTAAATGATTGACCATCGCATCATCTATTTTTTCGTTGAGAATTGCCCAAATTGTATCAGTGTTTAAGGGCGGTAAATTAGACATTAGTAAGAGTATTTATCTGTAATATTAATGTTAAATGATAAATCATCAGCTTATGTTTATATCTTATTGATGGTAGGAGAGAATTTTTCTCTCGGTTAATTCCTCAATTGCCTCGCCACAATAATATAAAGTATGGGGACAATAAATAGACTCAACACTGTAGCAATTACCATCCCACCGAACACTGCTGTCCCCAGGGATTGACGACTAGCAGAACCTGCTCCTGAAGCTACAACTAAAGGAAAAATTCCCAACAGTGTAGAAATCGCCGTCATAATAATTGGTCGTAATCGCTGCTGTGCTGCTTCTAGGGCAGCTTTAGCAATGGGAATACCTTGTTCTCTAAGTTGGTTGGCAAACTCCACAATCAGAATTGAATTTTTACTTGCCAAGCCGATCAACATCACTAAACCTACCTGACAATAAACATCATTGGGAAAACCTCTGAGGGAAGCTGCTGATAGTGCGCCTAAAATTGCCAAAGGAACTGCCAGCAGAATAATAAACGGATCGACAAAGTTTTCATATTGAGCAGCTAGAACTAGAAAAACGAAGAACACTCCCAAGCCAAAAATAATTGGGGCTTGACCGCCAGATTCGATTTCTTCTAAGGAAATTCCCGACCATTCATAATCCATATTCTTGGGTAAAATTTCAGCCGCAATACGTTCCATAGCAGCGATCGCCTGACTAGAACTATAACCTGGCGCAGCAGCACCGTTGATCTCAATTGAACGAAGTAAATTGTAATGATTGATGATTTGTGGTCCTGTTACAGGAGTCACCTGGACTAAATTGCTCAGAGGAATCATTTGGTCTTGGGCAGAACGAACATATAGTTTGCCGATATCTTCGGGGTTAGAGCGAAACTCCTTGTCAGCTTGAATATATACCCGATAAGTTCTGCCAAACTCATTAAAGTCATTTACATAACGCGAACCAAGGAAAATCTGAAGTGTATTGAGAATATCATCAATCTCGACTTCTACAGCTTTGGCTTGGTTACGATCGATTTCCAACAATAGTTGGGGAGAATTAGCAGTATAAGTAGTAAAGACGTTTTGCAGCTCGGAAGCCTGATTAGCTTTTTCTAGGATCCGATCCGCAAATTGCAAGAAAGTCTGAATATCGTTATTGCCTCGGTCTTGAAGCTGAAATACAAAGCCACCAAAATTTCCTAAACCCTGAATTGTGGGCGGATTAATCGCGAATACCCTAGCATCGGGAATGGCCATCAGTTTGTCGATCACCTGAGCGAGAATACCCTGGGCTGACTGTTCTGATTTCAGGCGATCGCTCCAAGGGATAAAAGGGGTAAAAGTAGTGGCAACATTAGCTATGTTCCCAGTAAAACCAAAGCCACCAATTGAAAACGTCCCTGCTACTTCAGGTATTTCCTCAAAATAGCGATCGGACTTATCGACTACTTGCTCAGTGTATGCCAAAGAAGTTCCTTCTGGTGCTTGAATCAATTTAATTAAATAGCCCTGGTCTTCTTCTGGTAAAAATGCTGTTGGTACAGTTTGATACATCCAGACTGTCAACAACAGAAAGACAATAAATATCCCCACAATAAAGGTTTTAATCCGACTTAAGGGCCACAATATACCGCGATATCCTTGGCGCAAGCCCTCTATTCCTCGGTTAAATACAGCAAAAATTCTTCCTAGCCAGCCTTTTGGCTGCTGTCCTTGACGTAATAGTAAAGCTGAAAGCGAAGGAGTCAAACTTAAAGCATTGAAGGTAGAAATGACAATCGAAAAAGCAATAGTCAGTGCAAATTGTTTATAAAGCTGCCCCGTAGTTCCAGGGAAAAAGGCTACAGGCACAAAAACTGCCAAGAGAACTAAAGAAGTTGCAATTACAGCACTTGAAAGTTCTCGCATTGCCTCCATCGCTGCTACATGGGGTTGCATTCCCTGTTCCTGTACTTTAGCCACAATATCTTCTACCACCACGATCGCATCATCCACCACCATCCCGGTAGCGAGGGTTAAACCAAATAGAGTCAGACTATTAATGGAAAACCCAAATAATTTGATAAAGGCAAAAGTTCCAATCAAGGAAATCGGAATCACAATGGCAGGAACCAGGGTAGCTCGCCAGTTCTGTAAAAAAACAAACAGCACGAGGACTACCAGCAGCACTGCCTGAGTTAAAGTTCGCACCACTTCCCTTCCCGACTCAACTACAAACAAACTAGGGTCGTAGGGAATTTCATAGTCAATTCCTGGGGGAAAATCTTCAGCCAGTTCAGCCACCTTGGCTTTGACGGCATTGGCAACCTCTAAAGCGTTACTGCCAGGAGCTTGCTGAATTCCATAACCGACTGCATTTCGACCGCTATACTTAGCAAAGGTTTCATAATTTTCAGCTCCTAGTTCGGCTCGTCCAACATCTTTGAGCTTAATCAGCGTTCCATCAGGTCCAGATTGCAGAATCATCTCCTCAAATTGAGATGCTTCTTGCAACCTACCTACAGCCTTGAGTGTAAGTTGATACATTTGCCCGTCTTGAGCTGGTGGTTGACCAATCCTTCCTGCTCCAACTTCTAGGTTTTGCTCGTTGAGGGCATCAACCACATCTTGAGCCGTAATACCCCGACTAGCTAATCTTTGAGGATCTAACCACAGACGCATAGCATAACGACGTTCGCCAAAGGGTTCAATATTGGCTACCCCTCTAATTCTTCTAATTTCATCTAAAACATAAAGATCGGCATAGTTACTGATGAAATTGCTGTCATATTTTCCTTCTTCCTCGCTAAAAACCGCCATGCCCAGAAGATAACCGCTGGATTGCTTGGTTACACCAACCCCTGTTTGTCTGACCAAATCTGGTAGTTGTGGTTCAGCTAAAGATACTCGATTAAGAACATCAACTGCAGCAATGTCGATGTTATAACCCTGCTCAAAGGTAACTGTAATTTGACTAGTACCATCCTCAGAGCTAATCGAATTAAGATACTTCATACCATCGACACCGTTAATCTGCCTTTCTAAAACTGTGGTGACGGTTTTTTCGACTACTTCTGCACTAGCTCCAATGTAGTTGGCACTGACTACCACTTGCACCGGGCTGATATCAGGGTACTGTTCGACGGGTAGAGTGGGAATACTGACTAATCCCATCAACAAGACTACGATCGAACAGACAATTGTTAAAACTGGTCGCTTGATAAAAGTTTCGATAAACATGATATCTAAAGCTGAAAACGAATATGATGGGCGAAAAGAGAATTGAATTGCTATTGAGCAAGCTTCTCTGGCGATCGCCCTTCGGGTGGTGGCGAAGCCAATCGCGCAAGTTACCGTTAATAATTCACCAAGAAGCCTTTAATTTTGGCTCTTGGCTTTGCTATTCTCCTCAACTAGTGGGGAGCAACTAATCGCCGATAGCTAAAAGCTCAGAGGGAGCAGCCTCTGTTGAAGAACTTGCCGATTCTGGCATGATGGCAGCCCCATCAGATAGATTCAACAAACCAGAAGTAATCAGAGTTTCTCCAGGCTCCAGCCCTTCAATAACTTGATAGTAATTTCCTTGAATTGAACCTAATTTGATAGGACGTTGCTCGGCCATCTGTGTTGGCTCTGCCGACTTTGTAGCTTCGGAGTTTTGGACAATAAAGACAAATGCCTGACCTCCCAAACGAGTAATCGCCGAAGCGGGTACTAACACTCCTGAAATCTGCTCCCAAATTATTCTGGCACGTACAAATTGCCGATCTCGCAGTTTCCTCTGGGGATTAGGAAAACTAGCTTTTGCCAAAACAGTCTGAGATGTCGTATCTACTGTAGGAGAGATAAAACTAATCTTGCCCACTACCAAAGGTTCTCCTCCTGGAGATGTCCTTAGTTCCACTGGCAGTCCGATACTCAATTTAGTAGTATCTTCAATCGGAACGGCAAGACGTAATTCCAAAGTCTGATTTTGGGTAATTGTGGTTAGAGTGTCAGTAATTTCGACATAATCTCCAATCTTGACAGGAATATCGCCGATATTTCCCGTAAGCGGCGCAACTACTTTTGTATCTTGTAAATTTTCCCGTTCTAAATCTGCTTCTGCTTCGGCTTGCTTGAGATCGGCATGAGCCGCATCTATATCCGCTTGCGCAGCTTGGACTCGCTTTTGAGCAGCTTCAAAGCTAGCTTGGGCAGAGGAGCGATCGCGTTTGACTCGGTCTAGAGTTTGGGCTGATTGCGCTCCTTCAGAAACTAGAAAACTTGTCCGTTTTAATTCTTCTTTCTGTAACTCTAACTCTGCTGCTTCCCTCGATGTTTCTGCTTCAGCTGCTCTAAGTTCTGATTCCGCTCGCTTGAGGGAGGCTTTTAAAGAATTGCTCCTAGCGATCGCACTATTGAGTTGAGCATGATTTTTATCGGGTCTAAGTTGAATTAGAGGTGTTCCTTGGTTAACTCTATCGCCGGAACTAACTAAAATTTTCACAATCCGCCCCTCAGCTTCTGGTTGTAAACTTACTCTTTGCTGGGCTTCGAGTGCGCCGATAAACTCAGAACTATTATTAATGGTACTAACTTCTAACTGTTTCAGTCTTACGGGAATGGCAGAAGCAGATTGATTCTCTGTCGTTAGAGGAGCATTATTTTGCTTCAGCCACAGCCAACTTACGCCACCACCGCAAAGTATTGTCAAGCTCAACAATACCCAGAGCCATTTTGATTTACGATTCTTTGCTGGGGAGGATTCAACTTCCTCAAATTTCTCGTTAAAAGGATTAGCAAATTCAGCAGATTTCATCTTTCACAAGGATTCTGTTCAGATCCCAGATAATTACCAGTAGCTCTTCTCAATTAAATTAAATGAAGTACATTTTTTTACAGACAACTCACGGTGAGTAGAGCGCGTTACCCGTGTCCTCAACTGTTAAATTAGAGGACAATCGAGAAGAAATAGGGATGCTAATGAGAAATAAATTGAGAATGATTGCTCCAGCAAAAATGGCGATTAGGCTCTGCCCAGCCTACGGATCGCAATTTAATTAAAAATTAAACTCGTCTACTAATTCAATTGCAAGCTGATTTATTTTTTCTGAATCAACTTTGTAAGGCAAGGTTGATATCTCATAACTGTGATCTAGTTGAGTAAACAATTTTTCTGCTTCGGCTAAAACTAGATCGTAACTAACATTACCTAAACGAATCTCTAGTAATTCCTCGGCATCAATATTTCGACGATCTACATTGACTTTTCCTGTAGTTAATATTTCATTTCCCATTCTTACCAGACGAATGCAGTGTGCTGCGTGTTTGGAATTACCATGAAAAGCAACTTTATTGTCTAGCCTAGTAATTAAAGTTTCTTCAGGCATAGTAAAACAACAAACTTCGGTTTCATTATCGACAATTTTGTAGTTTTGTTTACATCCTAAATCAATAGCTTCTCTAACTTTATTTATATCTGGCACGTATACTTGATAAATTAAACACGATCCATAATTTGTCTCATTAGGATAAGGTCCTTGAATATTACAAATACGTCCCATAGAAAGACATAAAAGTTGAATGCTATCGGCTAGTTGTTTGGAAATAGTATAAATAACTATTCCCCTACGTTCTTTATTCGAGTTGTATTTCACAGTACCATCTGCTGCATACAATATTTCCAGAATTAATTCTTTTTCTCTAATATTTAAATAAATAGTCCAAAAAGGTAATGATTTTGAGCTAGAGCCTGTTCCACAATCTTTTATTAGTTGATGCAACAAATCTTTATTAGAGTTTACCCATAAATATCCTTGATAATCTTGTTGTCGGTGTCGATTTTTTGGCTTATTGATTGGATATTTTAATAAAGTATAATCTTGAATATTATCCAAATAAGAACATAATTTACCTCCTATTTTTTGTTCTATACGTAGTGCTTTAGGTGCATCTATAATAGTTTTGTTCTTACGCATATTGATATAACCTTCTGCTACGTAAGCTGTCATCAAAATTAAATAATCTTTGTTTTTAGATATTTTGGGTTGAATGGGTTTTAATACCGAATGTACAAAAAATGTTTTAGTTGGTAAATCTTGAAACTTAACTAACTGAAAAGAATTATTTTTAGTTGCTTGAATATTCTTACTGTAAGAAGCTGCAATTAATTTATGATTAGCGGTAATACAAACCTTGGTATATGGAGTAGTAATTTCATGTAAAACTCGATCTGATTCTAATTTATATTTACCTCGATCCAAATAATAGGCAAAGGTGATTTCCTGAGTTTTGAGATCGAATTGTGCTAACCGATCTTGTGCTGTTATTTCATGATATTTTTTCCATCCATTATCTGTAAGAAACTCGGTACGCAAAGAATAGCAATCATAACCACATTTTGCTTCTAATTCTGCTCGTTGAGGGTTGCGGTTTTTTAGCCAAGATTGGTAACTTTTCCAATAATGCAAATCTTTGCGATACTCTTGGGTTCGACGCAGAATATCCATATATCTATCAGAAGCTTTAGTTAAATTCTGGATATAGGGATAAAACTCGTGAGGTAGTTGATTATTATTAATTACGCCTTTATAATCGATGCGATCGCTAATTAAATTATATAGTTCTTGTTGTTCTTCCATATATTCAATTCGATCTTTGATTAACATCCATAAGAAAGTAATAAAAGCTTTTTCCTCAGACTTATCTAAAGCTGACTTGTCGGTTAAGCCATAATCTTCTGCGGAAGGTTTTTTAGTTGGAGGATTTAATAACCATTTACGGTGGCTTTTAATTTTACGAATTTGACTGTAGGCGTAACCTGAATAGCTGTATTTTATTTTCTTACTTAAAAATAGCTCACGACTCTCAAGCAACTTTCGCCCTACTCTAGGATGAATATACTCATAAAACTCAGTTGATTCAAACAATAATTCTAAAATATTAGGATTGGCATCTTTAGCTAATTTTAAATACTTTCTTAGTTCGTAAAATACCAAATCTTGAACACCATTTAAAATAGGAAAGCGTTCCGAATTCTCATCCCATCCTTTGTCTTTTTGTTCAATATTTTTGAGTCCCAAATAATACTCTTTTGGGGCAATAAAAATACCTTTATAGTCTATGTCTGAACTAGCAGTATTAATTCCGTAACTATGACTGCCAACCTTAGTTAATAATATTGCTCTTGCTTCAACTAGTCTTCTGTCCATATTTTGTTATCTTGTGTGCGATCCATAAGGGTACACCCATCTCTTGTGCAAGCGCGCAGCGTAATCGCGCTTTATTCAATCCATCGCTATAGTTATTATAAATACTAACGTACTTCACGAAAAAATATTAAAGCATCATATTAAACGCTTAGTGTAAATTAAAAAGGCTGCATCCGATTTTTGTTGTAGATAATTTATCCTTAAAAACCATATTTATTCCTGGGGTATTAACCCCCCAGACCCCCCATTGGGGCTACCGTGTATACACAAGTTATTTTTTATTCGTTTATCAGATTTTAGAGTTAATCTCGCCCCCTAAATCCCCCGCCCCTCCCTAACCCTCCCCAAAATTGGGGGAGATTAGAGGGGGCAGGGACTTTAAGTTGTCTTTCTCCCCCAAACTTGGGGGTTGGGGGGCTTAAGATCGACTTGTGTGTACACGGTAGCCATTGGGGAGGAAACAGCTTCCCCAAACCCTTTCTCGCGCATTCCCTTGCGACATGCGGCGAACTATGCGCCTTTGTGACGGCGGCGCGGGGTCGCTCGCCTGCTGTAAAAGAAATTTAGCTACGATATCTGTCTTAGTAATCATACAGCTAAGAGCTAAGAACTAAGAGCTTTTTTGGTGTTACATCCCCAAATCTCAGTTTTTCAGCAAGCCCCAGCTAGACATTTGGTAGTATAAAATCATTGTGCTGAAATCGTCTCAGAGTCAATGGTCTACTGGAAAGAGGGGAAAAGACTTAATAACAGCAAATATATAGTCAACAAGATTTTAGGTAGTGGTGGCTTTGGTGTTACTTACAAAATAACAGAAGCTAAAATCAACAGATTATTTGCCCTCAAAACCCTGAACATTGAAGCTCAGAGTAGATCGGATTTTGACCAGTTACAAACCAAGTTTATCAATGAAGCGATCGCCTTAGCTAGTTGTCCCCATCACAACATTGTCCGTGTCTATCCCCAAGTATTTCAGGAAGAGGGATTATGGTGCATGGTGATGGAATATG
The DNA here is from genome assembly GCA_030064975.1 of Pleurocapsa sp. MO_192.B19. Taxonomy (GTDB): domain Bacteria; phylum Cyanobacteriota; class Cyanobacteriia; order Cyanobacteriales; family Xenococcaceae; genus Waterburya. The sequence goes on along the minus strand of JASJDX010000141.1, from coordinate 850 downwards.
TGGAAGGGGAAGATTTAGGTCGCTATATTGAAAAAAATGGCAAACTCTCTGAATCAAAGGCGATCGCAATTATTACCAAAGTAGGAGAAGCTTTATCCTCCATCCATGAAAAAGGGTTTTTACATCGAGATATTAAACCAGCCAATATTCTGCTACGAACTTTAGATTTAACTCCTGTCTTGATTGATTTTGGTTTGGCAAGAGAATTTATTTCTGAGCAGTCCATGTCTATGACTAATTCTAGAACAGAATCCTTTGCACCAATAGAGCAATATCAAAGACACGGCAATTTTGGAGCTTGGACAGATGTATATGCTTTAGCTGCTACTTTATACGTTCTGCTTACGGCAAGACTACCCCTTCCTGCAAAATTCCGTCAAGAAAGCGAGTACGATTTAACCCCACCAAAGCAATATGATCTCCATATTAGCGATCGCATCAATGAGGCAATACTAAAGGGGATGGAATTAGAGCCAGGCGATCGTCCTAAGTCAGTCAAAGAATGGTTAGATTTATTAACTCCTCCTCAACCAAAACCTCAGTCCAAAGCACCACCAACTTATGTTCCTGAATACAATCAACCCATACGTGTTAGATCCCTAGATTCACTTTCAGATCCCAGTGATAGTAAAAATCAGCCTGAGCTGATAGAAAACGGCCTCGATCTAACTGAGTATAAGTTTGATGTAATTACTGTTAATTACAAAGGGGAAGAAATAAACCGAAAAGAAGGTAGAGCCAAATACTTCGCTGAAGACTTAGGCAATGGCATAACTCTAGAAATGGTTGAGATCGAGAGCGGTACTTTTCTGATGGGGACTGAAGAAGAGGAGATAGAAAGGTTAGTTAA
>JASJDX010000140.1 GCA_030064975.1 Pleurocapsa sp. MO_192.B19 | reverse complement strand
TTAGTTCCCAATTGACTTTAATCTCTCAAACAACTGCTGTTACTTGATTCTATCTTCTTTATTTCCTTTATTGTTTCTCAAATAAGCGAACCGTGAGTAACGATTCATTCAGTCACAGAAAAACTCTAGTCAAAAAACTAGAGCTATCTAATAAGTGACAAATTGTTGAATTGTCGAAGGTTAAGTAAATTAACTCACGTAAACCTTCCTAACCAGAGATTTACTTGAATCCAACAACAAGCGGTTGCTACTTTGGTCGGTGGTTAACCGTTTGTTGTTTTTTCTACCTAATAGATTACTTAGATATCTAACTATAGAGTAATGCAGTTTACATCCTCAAAAAGTAACAAAAATCACCAGTGAGCCAAATAACTGACGATTGCTCTACCAAAAGCCCAACTGGTATAAATGAACTCAATTAATGCCGATGATGGCAATTACTCATTGCGCGATTGCGCTCCGCGCACTGCGAAGCAATCGCACTCTCTGGAACATCTTTAATATTGGGAACTGGTCAACCTCTACCGTTAGGTTTGGCTATTCTTGGCTCACAACTTCCCGATTTGGACACCACCACTAGCACCATCGGTAAAATCTTCTTTCCGATTAGCTCTTGGATTGAGGATCGTTTTCCCCATCGTTCCGTTACCCATTCTTTGCTGGCTACTGCGAGTATAAGTTTGGTTAGTTTGGGTGTTAACTACTTTTTCCTACATGGCAGTATTAAAGCTGTGATCGCTTTACCTCTGGGTCATCTTTTAGCTTGTTTCTCCGATACTTTCACCAAGCAAGGAGTACAATTGTTTTATCCCGAACCCGTTTGGGCAATCAGCGTTAGCAATCCTCGACGGAGACTAAAGACTGGTGGGGCTGGTGAACTGTGGGTTTTAAGTATATCGATTGCTTCGCAGTGCGCGGAGCGCAATCGCCCTCCTAGTATTCGGAATTTATCTAGCCAACGGTGGGGGAATAACTCAAAAAGTCTCTCAGAATCTGGGATTGAGAGATGGCATCGTCCGAGTCTATAATGAGAACGCCAGTACCAATAAAGTATACGCGAGAATCACAGGTTATTGGGCATCGGATCGAACTAGTGCCGATGGTAAGTATTTGATTATTGGCAATGAAGGTAATGAATTTATCGTTACCGATGGCAAGGGTGTTTATAAGACTGGAGAGCAGATTATTACTAGCAAAGTGACAACTACCGTCGGGGAAGCTGCCACTACTGAAATTAGGAATCTAACCTTCAATGATGAGGATGCCGCACAGCCTCTACGAGAACTACAACAAGCTTATCCTGGGGCTGACATCTACTTAAATGGAGAACTGACGGTAGATTTCCCTGAAGATGTCAAGATTCCTATTGAGCGTAATCAAATGGTTACGGCTGATCTGAGTGGGAATAGGATTAAGTTTGATTATTGTAGTTTGGATAGGGCGATCGTGTATCTGAGCGAACAGTATGCAGTCGGAACTTTGGAAGTAAAAATAGTTCAGTCTCAACCATTCTAGTCTAGAGTTGACGCTACTCTGATGGTTCAAAATCCGATTTATCCGCTCCACAGACAGGGCATACCCAATCTTCTGGTAAATCCTCAAAAGCTGTTCCTGGTTCAATGTCGCTATCTGGATCGCCTACTTCTGGGTCGTATTCGTAGCCACAAACTGAGCAAGTATACTTCATGACGTTTCTCCTCTCAATACTTGTAATCTTATTCGGGATAATTTCAAGAGAATATTAAATTAAATTTCTAATTTTCAAGTCATGATTGCGTTGGCGCACTGGCAGATCGCTAATCGCAATGAGTGAAGGAGCAGTATGCGGAGGGGACAGTGTCCGTTAGGATAATTCGATCTATATCGTTGTAGAGGAGCGATCGTCGATGACAACATATAACAAGCGAGGAATTTGAGCAATTACTAAAGCAATACAACCAGTGTTTCTACGAGCGAGACATTGAATCCCTTAGAAATATGTACGTTCCCGATGGTGATGTTATCTATTTTGATAACCATGCTAATTGTGACTCATCAGATATTGAAACACATCTAACCAAGGTGAAAGAATTTTTTGATAGTGGTTCAATTGTTGAGTTGTTGAGTGAAAATTTAACTGTTTATCAATTCGGGGATGCAGCCTGTATGGTTGTAAAAGTTAGATATAGCAGCAATCCTCAACCTGGAGTCAGAGCTAGCTTTTTTCTGGAAAAGCATCTCTGGCAATGGAAAATTAGGCATATACACTTCTCCACCGATCCAAATGAAGTGGAAACTTGAGATATATATGCCTTGCTACAAGAATTACAACCACCACCATCAGCATCAACGTCACCATCATTGGTTGAAAGATTTGGCTATTCAACTACAAGCTCAGAATTAAGTGCGATCGCACTAGCGATATTGTAGTAGTTGGGGGAAGTTTTTTTAACAAACTCGTGAATCTGCTCGAATTGTTCAGGTGTACCATCACCTTTAATATGCACGGTATAAGATATCTGCTCGTAGCCAGGAATAACTTGTTGGTCGATTGCTAAAAAACCTCGCAGATCGATATCTCCTTCTGTTGTAATCTCCAGTTTTTCGAGTTTAATTCCATTGAGAGCGCAAGCTGCTACATAACCCACCATCATACAAGCATTAAGCGCACCCATTAGGTACTCTTGAGGATTGGGGTTAGTATTTGTGCCACATAGCTCAAGTGGTTCATCTACGCGAAACTTGAATTCTCGTTGAACTTCTTCTCCTCCGATCGTATAGGATTCAACTTTAGTTTCACTTACAGTCTGCCCTTGCCAGGTACTTGTAACGCGAAAATTAGTCATTGCCTTAGCAGGGTCTTGTTTAATTGCTTCGACAGTTTGTCCGAGGTAGTCGAGATCGATTCCATTTAAAGTTCCAGTTGCTTTTAAGGATGCAGTAGTCATTATTTTTGCTCCAAAAGAATTATTGTTACTCTTTTAATTTATACCAACTAGTCTGTGCATTAAGTTTGTGGCTAAAGTTTTTTTTCTCTGATTCAAGGTGACAACATCGAACAGAAGGCTACAAAAACAAGCGTTATAAGAGATTTAAGCTCAAAAATTAACGCTCCAAGCCGTCACAAATATTTACAGACTAGTTGGTATAATATGTGAAGAGGGAGTAATAGTTATGCCAACAAAAAAAAAGAAAAATACTAAAGAGCGTATTTTAGATAACGCTGAAGCTTTAACACTAGAAAAGGGCTTTGCAGGAATGTCAATTGATGACATCCTGAAGGCAACAGAGATTACTAAAGGAGCATTCTTTTACCATTTCAAAACCAAAGCTGAGTTAGCTCGCGCTTTAGTAGAGCGGTATTGGGCGAATGACTACAAACTGTTCGAGCAGTTCTCAAAACGTGCTGACGAGCTTAGCGAAGATCCACTTCAATCAATGTTGATCTTCCTCAAGCTTTTTGAAGAGTTTATTGAGCAGTTGGAAGAACCTCCAGCAGGATGTATTTTTGCTTCTTACGTTTATGAAATTCATCAGTTTGATGTAGGGATTAGGGAGTTTATTGCCGATGGTTTTAAGCAGTGGCACAAACTCTATGAACATCGCATCGAGCTGATTATCAAGAAATATCCACCTAAAATTGAGATTGATACTGGCGAGTTAGCTGGAACGATCATTTGTATTATCGAAGGGGGATTTATTTTGTCTAAATCTCTGCAAGATCCAAAGCTTATTGCCAGATCAGTCAGACAATTTCGTCGCTATCTACAGCTAATATTTGAAGAATAAACTCTTATGACATCCTTTCTCAGTCTTGAGCGCATTGTGGGATTAAAAAGTGCGATTGCGCCGAGGCGCACTGCCATAAATGGCAATCGCCCTACCCGAACTCAGATAAGCCTACGGCATCCGCTTCGCGATCGCACCCAAATATAAACTAACTCTGCTCGAAAACCATGATTCCGTGGGAACAATAGAACTAATGAGAGTTCCATCGCAGCCGAGGTTTTAGGTAGATGAAGAGGGTTAGTAAATTAGTTATCTATGGACTGGTAATTGTAACGGACTGAAAATATAATCACTCCGACCCGAAATCATCGGCGTTTTCAGCCCACATTAAATGAAACTATAATTTCGCTTCGACCCACATTATCTGAAACTGAGACCAGATTAACTGAAACTAAACTGAAATTATAAATCTCGACCCACAATAACTGAAAATAAGAAATACAACAATCTTTTTTATTTCGCTATTTAATGAGAATGATTGGACTGTTGATAATGTTGACGTAGTAAATCTTTGCCGTAATCATTACCATTGGGAGTCCTTACGACAGTATGAATATGGTTGCGAGATGGTTCTGAATTGCCCAAAGCCTGTCCTGCTTGATGATCGAATTCAATCAAAACTACAGGAGAATGAATTCGATAATAGAAAACGCTGTTGTCTTCTAAGCCTCCCATCCAAGTAAAATAGGTGCTTGACAAATGCTGACGTACTTCGCTCATCTTAACTTCAGCGTGAGGATAGCGAACGTTACCTACATATTTCCCAATCAAGTCTAGTAGTAGTTCTTGTTGGGGGTTCATTAACTCTGAGAAAGAAATTCCTTCGTATCGCAACTCAAAATTATCTCTAAAGGCTGAAGTGAAAAGATTTTCAGGAATGTTCCTGTTGACGATCGCTTGTTGTCGTTGCTCATTATTTAAGGCACGAATTGTAGCAAGTCCCTTACTTTCTTCGGACTCAAAAACCCTCGTTCCTGCATATTTACCCTCTGTCGCTGATACAGGTTCTGAACCCATAAAAGCGGGTGTCATTACTACTTGGTCTCCTAAAACAAAGTAGTTAATTATTAAATGATGTCCCTCGAATTGCCAACCCCAAGGTTCTGTCGCAGAAGGTTGTCCCATAAAGCTAAACCAGTACAATTCTCGTCCGTATTCAGCAGGTTTATTAGTAAGCCCTCCTAAAACTTCATTAAGAATCATAATATTGTTGGCTGTCTCAAAGCCTTTGGCACTCAAACTAACTTTTAATAAATTAAACGCCAGTTGTTTCTGTGGTTGCGTCATTTCCTGTAAAGAAATACCGTTGCGGGGGTAACGATGTATGTTGCTCCAGTTGCGCCATTCGTTACTATCGATGGGAAATATAGCCGTTCTTTGTTGTTGACTATTTAACGAGGTAATAAGAGAGTCTGCTGCACGCCTAATAGATTCGGTAGATTTTCCTGTAGGTTCGATTGAGTAGAGATTGGGTATAATCTGCCCATTTGTAGTAATCCCTCGAAACTCTTCTGCTAAAGCAGCTTCCGCCCGTTTCATGTAAGCTTGAAATGGATCGTCAACTGGTGTTTGTGCCAATTGAGCTATTGGTGGATGACTCTTATCCGAAGCAGAATGGCTGGCAATGGGAAGTAAAGACGCTCCACCTGCCAAACTAAGTAAGCGTAGGAACTGCCGTCTTTTAAATGAATTCATGTTTTTTACCCGTGTAAATCTACACTAGGTAATATAGGTTGGCTACTACAGTCGAATCTTGCAAATTACCTCAGTAAATTGCAAAATCTCGCGAAGTTATCAAAATCCAATTAAATTATTCAATGCTCACAATCGACCCCGATACTGACGAGGGGTAAGGGTAGTATAACGACGAAAAGCATTAGTGAAATGGCTTTGATGACAAAAGCCTGTTGCCAAACTAACTTCAGTTAAGGTAAGTTTTTTATCGCTTAATAATTTTTTAGCTCGTTCGATACGACACTTAAGTACATATTGGTGCGGAGTTACTCCCATACTTTGCTTAAACAGTTTTCCAAAATGATGAGAACTGACATGAGCTACCTTAGCTAACTGGGCTAAACTAAGATCGCGTTCTAGATTGGACTGAATGTAGTCAATCACCTGACGCAGCTTTGATGAAGGTAATCCCCCTGAAACCTCAGTTGTAACTATTGCGGTAGAACAGTGATGGCGCAGTAAATGGGCGCACAACATTGTCTGTAGAGATTCCAGGTAAAGGCGATCGCTTGTGTGTTCTACTTCTAATTCAGATTTAAAAGCGTAAGCTAGCTGTTCTAAAAAAGGATCGCGAATTGCGAGGCGATCGATCAGTTCGATGTTGGAGAAATCGCGCTCGCTATTTTCAAGGACGGTACGTTCTAATAGTGTTGGAGGTAAATAGATAGACAGTAATTCAATTTCAGCCTGCCATAGTGCTTCTAGCTCTCGCTCTCCTAGAAAAGAGATGGCATCTTCAGTCAGTAAATCCGTAGGCTGAAGTTTATTTTTCGTTGCTTTAGACAAAACCCACTGAATATACTCTCCTTGATGACCCCGAATTCCTTCTAGGGCAAAGACATTAGCCCGACCACCAATTTCTTCTAAGGTAGGTCTTCTAAGATCGTTTTTGAGCTTGGGATGTCCCGCCAAAACTACACTGAGCTTACCGCCATTGTGACGAACCAATTCAATCAGCCGTTTGAGTCCAACTAAAGTGCGGTGGTGCAGCCCATGAGCATCATCGACAAACAAAACTACCGTTCGCTGACACTTTTTGATTAATTCCAGCAGCCTTCTTTCTCGTTTTTCAGGTTGAGTGGGAACTTTGAAGTCTTTTTCGGTAGATAAATCGTAGAACAATGCTGTAATTAAGGTAGACAGGCTAACTCGGTCTGATTCTACGGCTAGAGAGCGAGAAACAATAATTTCCTTGGCTTTGCCTAAATCAGCTATCAATCTTTGGAAAAAAGTAGTTTTCCCCGAACCAACGATGCCAGAAAGAGCAATCAATCTTCCTTGAGAAATGATTTTGGTGATTTCTTGTTCCAAATGAGTTTGGGCTTCTGTGGCAAAGAAACCCAGATGATCTAATTCTTTTTCCAATCCAAAGAAATCCATTACCTCACTAAACACAATTTGCTCCTCAACGACTAAAGTAATCTCTAATTTCTCCCATAACCTCCTTCTTATTGAGGGTTTTTGAAAGAATTTCTTCCACTGCTGCCATCTGTTCTGGAGTGAGTTTGGCTAGAGGTAAAAACAAATAATCAGCAATTGCTACTTTGGCAGCGATAGCATTCTTAAACTCCAGTTCTTCAAAAGGGTCTGGGTCAACAAAAGACTGAACAGGGAAGGGAATCAAATTATCTTTGATAACTGGTAACTTGACCGCACCTGTAGCAGAATCGGGTAAAGCTAACTGTTTGGCTAACGCTTCAATGCGATCGCTTCTTTTTTGAGTATTGGTTTTCTTGAAGCTGCGGTAGCTATGAAGAGGTATGGGTTTACCAATGGGCGCATAAGGACCATGACGAGTCTCTTGATATTCAACGTATAGTTCGCTGTCAAACAGACCCCACCAGAGAATTACCTTTTCTCCTGCTAAGTCTGGTTCTACTTCATAAGCAACACCGTCTACAGTTACACGAGCGTCGATTCCCACCTTCCTTTGCTCTGGCTCTCTGGCAAAGGTACAAAATCTCTCCCAACTGCACATTTCCCTGATTCCCTCTCTTTCCAGGTTATCTAGCCAGTCTTCAATTCTGGAATGAGATTCTCGGCGATGGGATTGTTTGTTGTAATGAAGTAGGAACTGCATCAGCCAGGTGTTGGCTTCAGTGATGGTTTCTGGTTCGTGGAGATGGTAAAGAGTTTCGTGCATCTCTTTAACCGTGCGAAAAGGTCTTTCTACTTTCCCCTTAGCACGGGCGGTAACTCTTCTGCCATCTTTTCCTTTGGGTACATGGGTGCGTACTTCAACTCCCAGATAATTCATTACTTTCTGGAAAACTCGACTGCGACTAATCGGACCGTTATCCATGTAAAGCATCTTAGGAATTCCTTGGAAGGGAAACCCTTCTGCGGTTTTGGCAGACATGGCATTAAACAAGAACTTTAATGCTGCTCCCGTATCTTCCCCATAAACCTCATGGTATTCTTGATAAGCTAACCCACTGCGGTCATCAACTACGCCGTACAGCATCAATAATGGTTTACCTTTTCCTGGTTCTAATTCAGCAGAGTTTTTCAGTCGTTTGAGGTCGGAAGAACTTAAATCGAAGTGCCAGCATTGGTTACTGTATTCGGCTTCAAACCGAACCGCAGGTGGTTGGCGGGATAATCTTTCTTTGTCATATCCCCACTGTTTTAGGTAGCGATTAACTGTAGTTTTCTTAAGTAATCCTGACGGTGCTTGCAAATGACCATCCTCGGTATTAATTCCGTGTTCTTCCAGTAACCGAATTGCTTGGGTTGTGGAGAGATGACGACCTTGACCGTTACTAGTTCTGACTTTTAAGGCAGCAATAATTTCACAGTACCGCAGTAAGGTTTGTTGGGGCATGACTCTTGGTTTGCCATAGTCAGCACGGCGAACTGATTTGGGAGTTATGTATTCTTTCAATGCCCGATAAATGGTAACTGTAGAGACTCCGTATAATTCAGCCGTTTCTTCGATTAAGGCGCGACGCTCCTTACTACGTGCTGGGAGTCTATCTAAGGAGTTACGCAGTTCCATTAGGGTTTCTGTAGGAATACCTCTACGTCTCATGTTCCCGACTGATAATGATTGGATTTAAATAGCTGGTTTCTCTTTAACCAGTTGTAAAGGGTTGAAGGAGCGCAATCGACTAACTTGGCAATGGAGCGTTTGCTGATTCCCTTTGCTAGATACATCCGAATCTCTTGCTCTTTGGCATCTAGCTTCAGCGAAGCCGATTGTCTGCCTTTTGGTCTGCCTAATGTCTTTCCTGCTGCTTTGCGTTTGGCTAAGGCTTCTGTGGTTCTCAAAGAAATTAATTCTCGTTCGATTTCGGCTGCCAGACCCAACACTGTAGCTGTAATTCGACTGGGCATAGAATCGTCCAGCACCATGCGCTGTTTGGCAATGTGAACTGATAGTCCTCGCTGCATACAGCATTCGAGAATTTCTAGTACTTGTAGGGTAGAGCGTGCCATGCGACTGATTTCAGCAAAGACAACCATATCCCCTGCCTTCGTTGTCTCAGTCAACAGTTTTCCTAATTCGCGCTCGCGCCATCTCTTTTGACCCGAAACAGAATCAGCAATAAATTCTAAGTGACCCAGACTTTTTTGATTGGCATATTCGAGAATTCCATGACGCTGATTATCAACGTCCTGTTGATTGGTAGAAACTCTCAAATAGGCGTATATGACCACAATTTACTGCGCTGTCTTAAAAAAACAGATAATGGAGTTAAATCAAACGACTATAGATTTAATTAAACCACAATTTTGGCGTATAAATGTTTAGTTAAAACGAACATATAACTCCAACACCTACTTTCCTTTGTTATTGACATAGGCTGGATATTAGAACTGAAAAGAGATACAGCTTATTTTCAGTTATTGTGGGTCGAGAAATATAATTTCAGTTCAGTTTCACTTAATCTGGTCTCATTTTCAAATAATGTGGGTCGAAGCCAAATTATAGTTTCATTTAATGTGGTCTCAAAACGGCGATGATTTCGGGTCGAAGTGATTATAATTTCAGTCCGTTACAGTTAAGGTTAATTGTAGCGACCCGAAATGTGCGATTCGTTTCTAGGGGAATAAATAGCCTAGAGTGTCGGTAGAACATAAAGCACATAATCTCATGGAGGATAAATAACAGCCAAACAAACCGACATAACTTGTTCAGTAATGAGGGTGAAAGTCCCTTCCGTCAGAGGAAGACGTGATGCCAAACCTACCCACATAGAGGCTAATCACCAAAGTGAAGCTGGGAATAGAGCAGAATCAGAGATGTGCTGACTACATCACACTGCTGCTAGGTAGGTCGTCATGGTTAGCATCAAGCAAAATAACCTTGAAAAGTGTCCAAGTCGCAGTAAGGAAAGTCAGGGAGAAAAGTTCCTTTACTAATCACAAGATTCTCGCCAACCCATATTTTGCGGATTGGTATTCCTCTTGAGAAGTGATGGGCAAATTGGTTATGACCTAAAACGACAAAACAATTACGGGGTTTGCGTAGCAAGCGACACTGCTGACGAACTTAACAATTGACTGAAAGGCGATCGCTAAAATCTGGAATTAAAAGTTTCAACAGCGTGGTTGGATATGCTGAACTAAATTCAGCATCCCCCACGCTCAAAATGACTTAAATTGAGCTTAAAGATCAGAACAAAAGTTCAAGGGAGTCATTTCAGCATGGTTCTACATCATCAATCAATCAGACCTATCCCATCTCTGACGAAAGAAATAGCCCAAAAAGCTTTTCCAAAAGGGAATCTTTACATGAGTCTCCAGGGTAAACGCATCTTATTTTACTTGACAAAAAATTGAATTAATGTATGTTGTTTTTGGGTATTTAATAATAATTTAAAATGCTAAAAAATAGTTTTAATTCAGTTGATTATTAACCATAATATACAAGCAATTTGAG
>JASJDX010000139.1 GCA_030064975.1 Pleurocapsa sp. MO_192.B19 | reverse complement strand
ACTCCCTAACTTATCTCCCAAAAAATATATACATGTCACTCGAATGCGGCTCCTAGACAAGAATATTTACCAAACAGACTATATTTTCGTAATAAATTGTTACCTTAAAAGAGCCGCACCCAAATCAAAAGCCAAATCTTGAGGATATTTATCTTTGACAAACTGAGGACGAGCATTTTTACCGCCATGACAGGCAAGACAGCTAGATTCAACATTAATGCGACGATAGTAACGAGTACCCGATCGCCCATCAATGGTTTCTGAATCCCAAAATCCCATCAATTCAGGATCGTTCTGAAACTTAGCTAGTGCCATAACAGCATGTAAATTATCGGGTGCATGGGCCCGATTACGATATTTGGTAGCAATTTGTTTAACTTGCCAGCCATTTTCTTTACTCAATTGTTTTGCCCTCATCCCTACTGGTTTACAAACTTCTTTAAAAGTTTCTATTGTCGGTTCGGTGGTTGAATTTTCTAAAGTAGAAGCTAACCCAATCCGCATCGCGTCGAGATTTTCAATTTCCTGTACTGCTTTAGCTAATTGAGCAGGATCGGCTTGAGCGTTGGCTAGGGAAGGATTCGCAATCAACAGTAGAAAACTAATTACGAATCCCATTAAAAATCGGTTGAAATATTTCATATTCAATGTTTTCAGTTTGAGAAATTAACAACTATGTAACTTGGCTATGCAACTCGGCGATCGCTTTTGCCAGTCTGGTTTGAACCGCTTCTATTTCCGCAGCAGTTTTGTCTTCCATTGCCATTGCTAGGAGTGATAAACCAATTTCTACTGCATCATCTCGATCCATAATTAAACCTAATTCCTCCGCAGTAGCTAATAAACTGGGTAGTTTCTGGGGATGTTCGACATCACCACGGCGATTAGAGATGCTCCTTAGCTCGGAGCCTCTCTCGCCGTAAAAAGTTAAGTGGACAGCAGAACGATCTTTTTTTCCTGGTTCTGGTTCGTCTTCTAAAATTGATACTTGATGCCCCGTAACAGTAATACTGGTGACATTGCTCATCGCTGTTAGTTTGCCAGTTTTGAGAGGGTGGGTTACTAACTTAGTAGTCATGTCATACCTCCAATAAAGTTTGAGAAATTTAATAATGAATTCTTTACTTCCAACCATAGACTTATAAATTGAGGAAGTTATGAGGGGAGATAAACTCAGGATTCTGGCTCGATCTGGCGATTACCCAAAGGGTACGCTGAGTCCTGCGGATGTTATCCCACGAAGATGGGACTAGCTCCGCAACCGCGATTGGGCTTTAGCCCACCGCCCTTTGGGCGATCGCCTTGGCTACATAAATCGAGCAGTTCTAAATCAATAATGCGGTAATAACGACAGATACCAACTCGGCGACAAGCGACAACTCCCGCACTTTTAAGTAACTGTAGGTGTTTGGAAACATTGGCTTGATTGAGCTTAGTGCGATCCGAAGGCTACAGGTCGCGTAATCACATATTTCACTGACGCTACGTTCCTCTTGGCAAATTGCTTGAAGAATTCGTAAACGACTCGCTTCACTGAGGATTTTGAAACGGTCTGCCAGTTTTTCTAATTGATTCAGATCTAGAGTCCTTTCCATCTCACATTTGGTTATTTCAGTAATTGACAAGTTAGAAAAATCAATGATGTTTAACTCTTAACCACCTCTTGATTTGTTGCTGTCATTTCCCTATTGTTTGCTCCAGATGGTTTGAGGGATTTCAGCATCGATAAGCCAAATAACAAGCGCAATCCTAATTTTTCAAACCAAGGCATTCCCAATCCCCAGCGCATCTTGAGCAGAAAATATTCCTCAAAGGCTGCTTTAACCCAGTTCACCCAACGTCCTCTGACTGCATAGGAATATCGTCGTTTACCAGTTACAGGATCGGGCAGTACGGGAGCAGCAATATAGGCAATGCCAGTGTTACCGTACTCGGCAAAGCATAGAGCTTCGAGAGTCGGTTTGGTTAAAGGCGATCGCATTGCTCCCAATTCCACGGCAATATTGTGAGCCACCGCTACTCCCATTGCCTCAGTCATTTGCCCGCTTTTAGGTAAGCCGATGGGGACGAGGGTTTTGTCTGGTTGTTCTAGATGCACCCCTACTCCCAAGGCATAAATATTGGGAAAATCTGGATGTCTTTGATCAGGCAGTATGGGAATAAATCCTTTATCATTAGTTAATCCAGGTACTTCTCGCAAAAATTGAACCCCACGGAAAGAAGGCAAGATCATCGAATATTTGAAGGGAAACTGACGACCATCAGTCAAGGTGATGTTCTGTGCATCAATATGAGTAATTTTGGCATTGGCGATCGCCTCAATTCCTCGTTCTGCCATTAATTCCTCAGTTAGTTTTTGGGCATTTTTAACCCCTCCCACCCCCATATGACCGATGTAGGGTTCTGGAGTGACGTAGGTAATGTCTACTTTGTCTCTAATTCCCCGACGACGTAATTGCCAATCTGCCATTAAGACAAACTCGTAAGCAGGACCAAAACATCCCGTACCTGGCATTGCCCCCACTACTATATCTCCTGGGTTTTCTAGAAATTCTAACCAAGCATCTCTCGCGTGCAGGGCATGATCGGGAGTACAGACAGACTGGGTATATCCTCCATGAGGTCCCAAACCAGGTATTTCCTCAAAGGCTAAAGAAGCCCCTGTGGCGATCGCTAAATAATCGTAATTAATTATTTGGTTTTCTTCTACAGTAATTTTCTTTGTTTGAGGATTGAGAGCGGTAACTTTTCCCGCTACCCATTCAATTCCCTGTTTTCGTGCCAACTGACTTAAATCTAGTTGAATGTGTTCGAGTGGGTTGAGATTCAATGCCACTCGAATTAGTCCTGGAATGAAAGTAAATTGAGGTTTATCGGAAATTAGGGTGACGGTGTATTCTTTGGGTAAATAATGCCTCAGTTCATAGGCTGTCGGTAATCCTCCTAGTCCTCCTCCAATTACTACAACATTAGCCATTGGTATTTTCCTCTTGCTATTAATTTTTTTTGGTCATCGAGCGTTTCTTCCTCGTGCCAATGATTCTCTATTCTTGAGCAAATCTTAGATCTTATTTGCTTATATAACCAATAAGTTATATTATGATGATAATAGAATTCTATAATTTGCCCCATCCATTTTTCCCATTCAATGTTCGTTTAATAAATTAGAGCTACTTAAAAAGATGAAACAGTGGTATGAAAAGCTATATGAAGATTATGGAGTGAAGTACGATCGCGAAAACTTCACTCAAGGAACTATTGGAGAATGTAATTTTCTCGAACAAGAGATTAATTACAATAAAAACTGCAAAATATTAGATATAGGATGTGGAACAGGAAGGCATTCCATTGAATTAGCGAAAAGAGGATACACTGTTGTCGGGATTGATTTATCAGAATCACTTTTGCAACGTGCCAAAGAAAAAGCCGTCGAACAAAATCTGCAAATTGTGTTTCTAAAATGTGATGCTAGAAATCTTACTTATTTAAATGAATTTGATTTGGTCATTATGCTCTGTGAAGGCGCATTTTCCTTGATGGAAACTGATGAGATGAATTTTCAAATTCTCCAGAATGCTGCTAATGCTTTAAAGCCAAAAGGAAAATTGATTTTTACCACTTTGAATGCTTTGTTTCCTCTGTTTCATTCTGTCAAAGATTTTCTCGATTCCCAAGCCAAAGAAGAAAATGCAACCCTTGAGAATATTTCATTCGATCTAATGACTTTTCGGGAATTTAGCACTGTGTATTTTGAAGACGATCTCGGAAACAAAAAACAACTGCAATGTAATGAAAGATATTATGCGCCATCTGAAATAACTTGGCTATTGAAGAGGCTTGATTTTACAACCATTAATATATTTGGCGCAAAACTAGGTGCTTTTAGTCGAGATGATAAATTAACAACCGAAGATTTTGAAATGCTAGTAATAGCAGAAGGCTAATCTTTACTTTAGTTAAACAGCAACAGAATCAGGTTTACGAACCAGTTGCCCATCTTCCATATAGATAATACAAAACACAAAAATCTTGGAGTCGAACCAGAAGAGTTGTTACCAAAGTTTGTTATGGCAGTAAAGGTTCAACAATGCGTCATGTTGTCACATCTTTACCAGCTTCAAAAATTACTCCATCTTTACTTTACACTGATAAATATTGTCCAAGAGGTGAGATGGAAAATCGCATAAAAGAGCAACAATTAGAGCTATTTGCCGACCGAACTTCAACACAAACTTTTGACAGTAATCAACTAAGATTATGGTTATCATCAATGGCTTATGTTTTGATGCAAGCATGGGGTCAAAACTGTTTATCTAAAACCTCTTTTGCTCAAGCTACCGTAGGAACAATTCGTCTTTCTTTCCTTAAATTAGGAGCGAGAATAACCATTAGTTGTAGAAGAATTTTAATCGCTATTGCGACTGCTTGCCCTGACCCTCGATATCTTAGGAATTGCTTACTTAAAAATCCAAGCTATTCCCGATTCTGGATGATTTTAATGAGCTGACTCGATAATTAAATAGTTTCTTAAATGGCTGTTGATACATTGCCATTTTTTTTGTCATGGTCAATTTTCTATGGGAGTAAATTTTTAGGTTTTTTTTGTCTAATTTTCGTCACAAATTAGGCTTATTATTTATCGCCAGTATCTCAAATTTCTATTATTAGAAAAAATCCTCAATTTTCCAAGTTCAAATTAGGCTTTCAACTCAATTTGTGAGAAATAGCGGTTGCACGCGATCGCCTGTTAGAAATTTTAAGCGCTCCGTAGCATAATTACATTTCTTAATGAGAAGAGAAAAAATATATCCAACTTCAGAAAGATAGAAAATAAAAAAATAATAAATATGATTCAGACATAAACAATTAGGAACATCTAAATATAATGTTTAGCTCATTACAATCTATCATCAGCAAATTCAAGGTGTATGCAGGAAAACTAACTATTGCTGTTAGTGCGATCGCTTTATCTATTTTTGTGTGGTCAAATCCCTTAACCGCTACATCCAACACCACAGCTAATGCCGAAACTATTGGCGATCTACCCTTTGTAGTTGCAATATCAGGTGTTTCCGAACAAGTTGAAGGAAAAGCACAACAAGATATTGGTACAGTAAAGCGTAATATTGGTAAAGTAACAGGACAAGCTGAAGGTGCATTAGACCAAGCTCAAGGTAAAGCCAAGCAGGATATCGGTACTACTAAGAATAAATTAGATGATGCCAAAGATACTGTAGAGGACAAGTCTGAAAGTTTAGTTGATTCTGTTAAAGATTTCTTTAACTAGATTACCAGTAATCTCTTGCTCTATGGCAAGTTGTATTTTTATCCAGTTATATTGGCTATGTCTTAACTTGAAGATGAAAGTTATCAGAAGTAACGAAAATGGCATGATGTTAAATTGCAACTATCGCCAAACTGATGATCAAAGACATAGCTATTTTTATTACAGCCGTTTTCAGTTCAATAGACTACGTTTTCAATTAGTTAGCTCGTAGCTATTAGCTTTTTTGAATTTCATGATTTTGTTCTACTGATTTGAAAAACGCAGTATGTAAATATTCAACTTTAGTTAGATTCGCTCTGAATAATATAATGATAAACTTCTACTACCTATAAAAAAAATTTAAATTTTAACATGAGCGAGCAGCAAGAAAGTAAAATTTTTGAAGAAGATGGGACTCGTCCGATTAAAAGTAGCGAGATCGAGGTGGTAGATACCTTTGAAGAAGATGGAACTCGTCCAATTGCCGAAAGTCCAGACTTTTTAGTACGCGATCGTGACCGTAAAAATAGTAATTTAGACAACAATAAATCTCAAGCTGAATTAGCAGAAAATAGCAATAAAAAAGTAGAGAAAACTAATAGTGATCGCTCTAATAGTTCTGATGATTTAAATCCAAATAATGTATTAGAAATAGATGGCAAACGTCCTATAGATAGTAGCAGTATAGAAGTAGTAAAGACTTTAGAGATAGATGGCAAACGTCCTATAGTTGAAGGCGATCGCGAAATTGTAGACACTTTAGAAATAGATGGCAAACGCCCTATTACTGCCAATAAACTAGATGCAGATAAAGTACTAAAAGTTGATGGAGAACGCCCTATTGATAATAGTGATGTAGAAGTAGTAGATACTTTTCAAGCTGATGGAGAGCGTCCTATTATGGCAAATAAATATGAAATTGTAGACACTTTAAAAATAGATGGCGATCGCCCTATTACTTCGAGTAATAGTTGAAGTGACATCCTCCTGCGATTCATCGCAGGCTTCCCAATCTCGCGACTGAGACTTTACTGCCCAACGCCTCTGATCTAGACAATATGATTAGCTCACAAAGCCCCCGACAGCCCGACTTGACAGTCAATTTCTTTCCCCGTGAGTCCCACGGTACTAACGTATGCAAGATACTAATACTCCTAAATACGCTTGGAATTTTACCAGCACAACTACTGTGCTGAACTCATTTCCAACTTTTCAAGGTGCTAATAATTGTACGAGGTTACAGCAATCTAAGCTAGATTTTACGTACAAAAATATTATACATTGCCTGAAACCTTTGCTGCATAAAGATTGTATATCAAAAATGTAAACTTATGACCGATAAACCCTGCGCCCAAATTCATGAGGGGCTGTTCCTGTGGGTTCCCCGCAGGATTTATAAGCCCCGTCCCACCGATAAATCGGGGGACTTCTTCGGACAAGAAGTTAAAAAATAAATGGTGATTGTTATTACTATTTCTCAGGTTGTAATTATTTCTAAAGTGCTTATTGGTTGGTGGTTCTACTAGACTTGTGACTTCAAAAGACTCCTACTGTCTCCAACCGCGCCACATGGGAAAACCGTCCTCGTCTCTAAGCAAAAGAGTTCTATCACCTTTTTCAATTTGACTAGCAATTATTGCTGGTTTTCCATCAACAATTATTCTCGAACCAGTGATAACAATTTTGTCTTTTGGTGTAATTTCAAACTCTCGATCTTTTAAATACCAAGACGGTGCCAAGTGTACTTCTACCGTTTCTTGCCCTGTATTGACCATCAGATGTATGCCTTGAGAAGTTCCTCTTCGAGACGGATAGGCATCTACACTAACTACCTCTCCATTAAGAGTTTCAATTTTGTGGCGATCGGATCTTCTATAGTATTGACCTCTACTCCAGCTAGAATGATTTCCCCGACAGCAGTATGAATATTCAGAATTACCTAAGGGTTCTTCTGCGACAAGAGGACTAGCTGCGACTGTAAGCAAACAGATAATAGTCAACGCTAAAGATTTCCGCACTAGCTTGGTATACATAGATCAATTCCTCCATCATCTAAAAAAATCTGAGTTGCGTAAACTTTGTAAGTTTCCCAGAAAGTTCTTGTAATCTGAGATTAGATAAACAACTTGAAGATATTGTGGAGATTAATTTGAACTATTGATAGTATTAGTGGGTAATGCCGATTGCTCTATACTCTGTTTGAAGAGCTGGAATCTTTAACACAACTCGATCTCCTCAAGAACTTGTGAGAAAAAAAATCCACAAAAAGTATTTTTTGATACAAAAAATATGCTATATTTATGGTACAGGAGATAAGGAGGAAAGGGAAATGTCTATTCAAGCACAAACTCGCTCTTTATTAATGCGCCATCACAAAATGGTAATGAACCGCGAAAGATCGATGTTAATCCGTACTGCTGCTGAAATTGGTGTAGATATCGATCCCAAGTTTCACAGCCACATTCAAGGCAAAACTATCAACGATTTTGCTAATATTTATGACCGTTCTCATGCAGCTATGAGCTAAGACATCAAAGATTTTGAGAAAGAAGCCATTGTAAGCGATCGCAAATGGTTAGAAGGTTTAGCAGCAGTTAGTAATACGTTATTTTCTAGTATTGAAGTTAAACATTTTACCTTTGACGAAATAGATAAAGCATTGGAATGGGTTAGTAGTTGGCATTTGCCAGAAGTGCGATCGCAAGCCATTAGATCTTTTGATCTGCCTCACAAGTTCTTCAAGTTATTAGCTTAATCTCAAGATACAGACTAGTATTGGAGATTTTCTATGACTACAACAGAAAAACGACCGACAAAAATCAGCTTTCCCTTTGGTCTGTATTTAAGGCAACTATTTTCTGCTGACACCTATGTCAGATTCATTAATCCTTTTAGCTTTTGGCGTAGATACAGGATTAACCATTTAGAAACCTGTGGAGAACTAGATACAGTCGAATATTTAGAACGTTGTCACCAGATAAAATGGTGACCGTCAAAATTATTTAATTGTAGAGGGAGTAAAAACTTGACGGAAATATCTGCCTTAAGTTGCTTTCCTTTTAATCAAGCAGATCCAAATACGATTTTTATTTTTCAACCTAGTATGAAGCTTAAATATCGTGGTGTTACTTATCACACTAAAGAAATTTTTGGTATAAAGATTAATAATGCTAAAAACGATCCTGATTTAGTTGAACCAAATAGTCTTGAACAACCTTTAAACTCTAACAAGACAAACACTTCAGAAATATCTGGTAGTAATTAACAAACTAACAGAGCAAATATCGAGTCATCCTCACAAATTCTTCAAAGTTTAGCTTTACTCTAAAACCATAAAAGAAAAAGTAGTTTTCACACATTACTAACTTAAGTATTAGGAGATGAGCGCGATGAAAGAGGAAGGCAAAACTTGGTGTCCAGCCATTGAATTTAATGAAACCGAAAGGGACTTAATTCTTAAAGCAGAAATTCCTGGAGTTGAGATTAAACATTTAAACATTAGTGCTGAACCAGAATCAGTCTCAATTTCTGGAATTCATGACCATCATAAGTCATCAGCGGAAAAAGAACTAATTCCCTCTCAACTTCACTATGGACAGCTTGAGTGTAATGTTCCTCTACCAGCCAAAATTGAAGTGAATCAGGTTAGAGCCGAACTTATTGATGGAGTTCTAACTATAACTATGCCCAAGGTAAATATAACTAGTACAGCCAGCATCAAATAGTTTTACAGCGACAGCCAGTTTAAAGCTAAGTGTGCAAGTCGAGGTGAAGATACTATGACAGTACACAATAGATCGCCTAATTCAACGCCATTACTAATAGGATTTTCTCTATTGCTAATTGGAATAGCTCAAATTAATGGTATTTGGGCATTAACTAGAGTAATACTTGTTCCAGTTATAGAATCATTTTCTCTAGTAGAAGTACAACCAGCTAAGTTCAGTCCTCAAATATATAGGCTAGAAATAGTTGATAATCGTATTAGGTTGACACCAAAAACCATTTATACCGCTGCGACTTCTCCCCAACTTGCCTTAGAACAGGCTTTAGACAAACTACTCACTCAGTCTCCTACCTTCGATCCAACCACTACCATTCCTCAAGAAACTCGTTTGCTTGATTTGCATATCAGCAAAGATGGCGTATATGTAAATTTATCTCGGGAGTTTACTCAAGGTGGTGGTAGTAGTTCGATGATTTATCGGGTAGCTCAAGTTCTTTACACTGCTACTAGTATCAACCCCCAAGCACCAATTTTTTTATCCATTGAAGGAAAACCTTTAAATGAAGACTATCCGCTAGGGGGAGAAGGATTGCTTCTTGAGTATCCTCTGACAAGACAACAATTTACCAAAGATTTTCTGACGGAATAAATTATCTATCAACTAAACAAGGTCAAAAATATGAAAATTCTTACATGGATACAAGATACAATTGAATATCTTTGGAACGGAGTCTCTAGACTTTTCAAGCCTACAGATGACGATTATCCCAAAACAGGAGTGCAGCCTTTTAGTGGCGATCCTGGTGACGATCAAGGAAAATATTCCTAGTATTTTAAGTATCACAAATAATAATAAAGATTGATTTCCCATGCTCAAGCTAGTAGAAACCAAGTGATTCTGCTAGCTTTTTATGATTAAGCGACAAAAACAAATTCAAAATCTTGATTTCAAGACTCAAGAAAATTGCAAAACAGTTTAAAATAGTTTTCTACTATTCACTTAATCTAGCTTGTCCCAAGATATCTTCAGCAAACTGAGGATTATTTTGCATTTGCCTAAATAAAACTGTCAAATCTTCAGGACTACCTTGTGCTACAACACAAATCCCAGCATAAACAATCTCAAAATCTTGGATTCTATCTTCAATGTATTTTGGTTTTTCCTGTTTGATTTCCAAAATTCTGACGCTTTGATCTAGTTTTTCGGTAACATCTTGATAAGTAACATCAACCACCGTCGGTAGGTGTTGAATATTTGATTGTTCTGTGATGATAGAATTTAATTGATTCAAGCTGGAACAATCATTCTCTAATGACTCTCGATGATATTTAACAATTGACTTGGCTAGAGAATAAGTAATGTGTTCTCCCTGATTGGCGATTTCTAAGGCATGTTGTCTGGCACTTTCAGG
>JASJDX010000148.1 GCA_030064975.1 Pleurocapsa sp. MO_192.B19 | reverse complement strand
ATTGCTAAGGATGAAGAAACAGATAGACTGCTAGTTATTGCTCCGATCGAAGATACCCCCGCTTTTGAAGCGGGAATTTTAGCTCAAGACCTAATTATTAAGATTGACGGCACTGATACAAAGGGAATGGACGTAAATGATGCAGTCAAGTTGATTAGAGGAGAAAGAGGTAGCCAAGTCACTCTAACAATTGAGCGCAATGGCAATGAAAGAGACTACGATATTACCAGGGAAAAAATTGAAATTCATCCAGTACGAGCGCACTTAAGGGATACTTCCATCGGTAAAGTGGGTTATATCCGTCTGACCACTTTCAACGAACACGCTGCTAAAGATATGCAGAAAGCGATCGAAAAACTGGAAACAGATGGGGTAGTAGGATATGTTTTAGATTTGCGTTCTAACCCAGGAGGCTTGCTTTACTCTAGTATCAGTATTGCTCGTATGTGGATTGACGAGGGCACGATCGTTTCGACAGTAGATCGTAAAGGAGTTAGCGATCGCGAATCAGCAGCTAATAAATCGTTAACCAATAAACCTTTAGTAGTCTTGGTAAATGAAGGTTCAGCCAGTGCCAGCGAAATTCTTTCGGGTGCTTTGCAAGATAATAAGCGGGCCACTCTGTTAGGCACAAAGACTTTTGGGAAAGGGTTAGTACAGTCTGTTCGTCCTTTGGGGGATGGTTCGGGATTGGCAGTTACTATTGCCAAATATCTTACTCCTAGCGGTCGAGATATCAATAAAGAAGGTATTCCCCCTGATGTTTTGGTGGAGTTAGACGAACAACAGCTCGAAAAACTCTACGGTGGCGATCGCTCTGCTCTAGGTACACAGAAAGATCCACAGTTTGCCAAAGCACTCGATATCTTATCAGAAAACATTAAGGCACAACAACATTCTAAACCCCAAGCTGCTAAATAATTACTGAGGTTGACATTTTCCCGCCCGAATCAAACCAATTTTTTTAGCGATCGCTTCTTGTTCAGTTGCGAAAACTCCCCATTGATCTGGGGTTTTTGCTTGTTTAGTAGCAAAATCAACTACTTGACAAGTACCATCTTGCTGTTTAATTACATACCAAAATTGAGCAGTAGATTTCATACCAGAAAGACCGAAATTGCTAATGTCGAACATATTAAACAAATAAGGGGCGAAGATCGACGCCCCAATCGTTACTTGTATAAATTGAACTAAAACAAAATTATTCTAAATCTTTACGACCAGGATTACGAGAGGGATCGCTAGATAAAAAGCCGAAAATAAATAGCCCAATAAAGAAAAATACGGTGATATAAACGACGATTTTGAGAGTGGCCATGTTAATTTGCTCCTGATAAATCTAAAAAAATGTTGACAAATAAATTGTTCAAATTATTAATTAGCTTTTTTGTTTCATTATTAAACTTGGTAACTAAAAATGCAATTGCTAAGCTTAGACCTACTTTAATCTCTCGAAACAAAATATTGCGCAATTATTAAATCATACCCGAATACCTTACCATAATTCGATTTCTCTCTTTTGATATGGCTAACTCTCAATCATCTAACTTATTACGTACTCCTTTATTCGATCTGGCTCAAGAACAACAGGCGAGATTTACTGCTTTCTCTGGCTGGGAAATGCCTGTGCAGTATTCAGGATTAAAACTAGAACACCAAGCAGTACGCTCTAAAGTAGGAATGTTTGATATTTCTCACATGGGTAAATTTACTTTAGTGGGAGAGGACTTGATCGATGCTTGGCAAACTTTAGTACCTTCGGATTTAAGCCGTCTTCAACCTGGTCAAGCACAATATACTGTCTTGCTAAATCCTCAAGGTGGAATTATTGACGATATTATTTTTTATTACCAAGGAGAAAGCGAAACAGAACAAAAAGCTGTTGTTATTGTCAATGCAGGTACAACAGATAAAGATAAAGCTTGGATTTTAAGTCACCTGCAAAATAGTTCTGTGGCTATGAAAGACATTTCGCAACAACAAGCTCTTATTGCCCTTCAAGGACCAAAGGCTGTTGAAGTTTTGCCAACTTTGGTTGTAGAAGATATCAGCACGATGGCTGCTTTTACTCATCGCATAGCTACCATCAATGGTAAATCTGTGTTTATCGCTCGTACTGGCTATACAGGGGAAGATGGTTTTGAAATCATGCTTGAACCAGCAGCAGCACGGCAGTTATGGCAAGCTTTTTTAGAGGCTGGAGTTATTCCTTGTGGATTGGGCGCAAGAGATACCCTACGTCTAGAAGCAGCTATGAGTCTTTATGGACAGGAAATTGATGAAACCATCACACCTCTAGAGGCTGGTTTAGGTTGGGTGGTGCATCTAAAAACTAAGGGATACTTTATTGGACGCTCTGTATTAGAACAACAGAAACAAGAAGGATTAAAACGTCGTCTAGTGGGGTTAGAAATGTCAGGTAGACATATAGCTCGTCACGGCTATCGGGTAATATTTGAAGAAGAAGTCGTAGGAGAAGTTACTAGTGGCACTTTGGCCCCAACAGTTGGAAAAGCGATCGCTTTAGCCTATGTTCCTAAGGCTCTAGGTAAGGTAGGACAGGCTTTAGAAATTGAAATTCGCGGAAAAACTTATCCTGCCACAGTAATTAAAAAACCGTTTTATCGTTCTCCTCACAGATAAAATAATTGGCATTGGTAAGTGTGTAATGCTAAAAAGCTTGATTTAAGATGAAATAGTTAAACAATCTGCCGATGGTTGGATTGAAATTATTGCCCAACAGATAAAATCGACAGTTCGGGTAACAATAATAAATTCATCTCCAGAAATTCCCATTAGCGATCGCGATCGCCTTTTTGAGCGTTTTTATCGTGGCGATCCATCTCATACTCATAAAATAGAAGGAATTGGCTTGGGACTAAATCTGGCTCGTGAAATTGTTCGCGCTCATCATGGTAATCTTGTACTAAATCCAGCATCTGATGGTGAAACATCTTTTAGTATTAGTTTGCCAATGGTTTAGATTTTTATTGAATAATTTTGAGTTTCATAGTCAAACATGTCAGAAGAAGTATAAGCTTTCCGCAACAAGAATCATAAGTTTTCCGCAAGCTTGCCATTTAATGCCATTATGACATTGCTAATTTTGGGTGATTTTCAACGGTAAAGAAGCATAATATTTCCGCAAGTCAAAAATAGAACCATAAGCTTTCCGCAATACAGACCGTTAGAATTGAGCTTCTACTCGTATAGTTTATAATCCTTTCAGATTAATCTGTAGACCTTGGGGCGATCGATGACTGAAATTACAAAATTTAATCGATACAGACAATTGAAACTTTCTCAACCCATTGAATTATCAGAGATAAGTCGTTTGTATTCGCTTGAACCTATTGGTCTAGAAACACCATTTACAGAAAGCTTGAGTAGCTATTTATTAAGATTAGCTGAAGCGCATTGTGTAGTCCCCAAAAAATTAATTATGGGAGAAATCGCTCCATTAGTTTTGGGCGATCGCTATACATCTAAAATAGCTTCCAAAGGTGTAAGTGCTTTATTACCAAACTGTGATGCTAAACCAGGTATAAACGGTATGAGAGCGATGACTACAGTTATTGCAAATGCTTTGGAAGAACTGACTTTGCGGGAGGATTTGGGCTTTCTATCATTGATAACTTGGAAGGGAATCATTGAGGAACAGAAATTATTTCGTTCAAAAAAAGCTATTTGCCCTCAATGTTTTGAAGAATGGAAATTACAACAGAAAATTATATACGAACCTTTATTGTGGTCATTTTAAGGATGTTAGTCATTGCCTGAGACACAATTGTAAGTTAATAGATAGTTGTCCTCATTGCAATTATTCTCTAAAAGCGATCGCTAACTTCTCTCGACTAGGCTTTTGCTCTCGTTGTAAAAATTGGCTCGGTAGTAATATTACTCACGACTTATCTTTTGAAATTGACGATGAAAAACATTCAACAATCGAAAATATAGGAGAATTGATTGCAATAACACCTAGTTTGAAATCGTCTTTATCTCTCCCTAGCGTAATAGATAAGCTTAAATTCGTCCACATACACTTTAAATCGGTTTTCACGCGATCGCTGGATATATATGAACCTTTTTCTTATCATGATTTATCCTTTGGTGAATACGTTAAAAAACTTGAAATTATCACTGAGCATAAAAGCGAGCAACCATTAAACTTAATCAAATTGGTACTGCCAATATGTTACAAAAGTAAAATTACACTTTCACAATTTTTACTCTACGATGTATATGCTTTGTCAAAAACTCTGCAAGAAAACTTAAATATCGAAAGAGCAAATAATTCGAGATATTGGCATTGGAGGTTATGAAGTACTTTTATTTAAGTCCGAGCTTACGCCTGATATACTCCAATGTCGAAGTTGAGCTAGTAATTCTTGTTCTAATACTGGAACTGCTTTTCTATTGTTACATTCAATCCAAATGATGTGAATATCCGAACGTGAAAAATTTGAATCTAACTTGTATTTTTTTTCTTTTATTTCATCCAATTGCTTGACAAAGTTTTTATCTCTAAATCTTTTTTTTAAATTTGAACTAGAACCAAAGTAAGCAAACTTAGTAAAATCCGTTGCTAAAAACGCTCCCATTGTTTCTGGCAAACGCTCACAATTATCTAGTGATAAGGATTGAGTAAATGAAATTGCAAATTCTTCGGACAAACTAACTTGCTCTACTAGTGGTATTAATCCTCTGCCAATTTGCTCCACTAGTTCGGAGCGAGATAGATTGATACTTTTTGAAAGTTTATCTAAGCCAGCGATAGCTGTTGGAGTTAAGGACAAATTAACTCTTTTTTTGACTTCGTTGTGAATTTCGGGAATTCCTTTCAGTTTTTTTTGTCCTTTTGGCATTGCTCAATCTTACCAGTTTTCTAGGAATAGTAAATTTGCTATTGCTACTAAGAGTGTAATTCTGAATTTCATTAGTTTTATCAAGAGATAAAGACTTGAAACACTTCTTTATAAAACTATTACATCATCCACAATATTTGTGTGTATTATCTATATAAGTGAATTAAGAGGGCATAGTAAATGTTGTCCGACGATAAGTTTAGTCAATGGTGTACAGGCTTTAATCTTAGTCAAGAATCAATACAGATAATAAAGAACATTCGCAATTCAGAACCATCTAGAAGAGTTGGTGGAGGCAAGCGAAATGTTTCTGGTAGATATCCCAGTCAAAAGATGGGGTTAACAATTCAGTTTGAGTCACATAAAGTGGAGCTTCCATTTATTTATCAACTAGAACATGATGATGACGTTTTGGAATATTACGATCAGCCACCATCATTAAAGTTGAACTATGAATCCAAAACAGGGCGATCGATTGGTTACTATTACACCCCTGATTTTTTCGTTATAAAAAAAGATTCGGCTGGATGGTGGGAATGTAAACCCGAAGCAAAATTACAAGAATTAGCAGAGAAAAAGCCAGAACAATATTTTTTAGGGGATGACAACGAATGGCACTACTTACCTGGGGAAACATATGCTTCAACGCTAGGAATAGACTTTCGAGTTTGGTCTAATGCGTCAATTAATTGGACATTACAGCAAAATTTAGAGTTTTTAGAAGATTATTTTAGATATGATGACTAATCAAAATCGTAACCAATCTTCTGCTGAAAAAATTATTTTATTGGTTGCAGATAATCCTGGTATTACCTTGTCAGAACTGTTTGAGACTTCTCCAGAAATTGAAGCCGATGAAGTATATAAATTAATAGCCAAAGAACAAATTTACTTCGATCTAAGGAGTTCTCGTTTAGTCGAACCCGAAAAGTGCCATTTATTTCGCGATCGCTCTACAGCAGAATCTTATATTGCATTATCCTCTTCTCGAAGTAACAGCAATACCATTACTACCTCCATAATCGATCTCAATCCAGGTACACTGATTGACTATGATGGCACTTATTTAACTCTCACACTCATTGGGCAAGACAAAGTACTTTTACAAACCCAAAATGAAGAGCCTGTCGAATTTACCAAAGATGTATTGGAAACTTTAATTCGTCAGGGCAAGATAACGTCCCTAAAAAATGACGATACTAATAGAGTTAGCGACAAAGCGAGAGAGCTTATACAACAAGCGAGTCAAAAGGACTTAGAAAAAGCCAATCAGCGATACCGTTCAATTCAACCATATCTGGATGGACAACCTATTAAAAGAGGAACTTTTCAAGAAAGATCTTTGAGAAATTGGCTATCTGCCTATCGCAAAGCAGAACAGGAATTTGGTTATGGCTATATCGGACTTTTAAATTTTGACTATCAAAAAGGAAACCGCACCAGAAGATTGCCTCAATATGTTCTGGACTTAATGGAAGACTGTATTAAAAATCACTATGAAACTAAAAAGCAGCCAACAAAAAAATCAACATATGCCATTTTTGTCAATTCTTGTGTGGAAGCAGGAATAAATTATGACCAAATACCTAGTGACAAGACCTTCTATCAAGAAATTAAGAAACGTTCTGGATACAAACAAACTCTGAAACGACAGGGTTCACGCGCAGCCTATGACCAAGAAGCAATGTACTGGGAATTGGAATTAACTACGCCCCGTCACGGTAATTTTCCCTTTCATATTTGTCATATAGACCATACTGAATCTGATATTGAACTTAAATGCTCCAAAACTGGGAAAAATTTGGGTAAACCTTGGATGACTTTTCTAGTTGATGCTTTTTCCAGAAGAATTTTAGCAACTTACGTTACTTACAACCCGCCATCATATCGTTCTTGCATGATGGTATTGAGGATATGTGTAAAACGTCACGGAAGATTACCTCAGACAATTGTGACGGACAATGGTAAAGAGTTTCACAGTACTTATTTTGAAACTCTATTAGCAATGTTTGAATGCACGCTCAAGCATCGTCCTGCTGCCAAATCAAGATTTAGTGGAGTTTGCGAAAGGCTATTTGGGACAACTACGACTCAACTTCTAAATAACTTGGCTGGAAATACACAAATTACCAAAAAAGTCAGGCTGGCAACTAAGTCTGTAAATCCTAAGAATTTATCTCTCTGGACTATCGGTTTGTTGTATGCTCATCTTTGCGAGTGGACATCTGCTTACTTTGGCAAATTTTTCTGAGTTAATTCCCTCAAGAAAATTGTTTCACGAGCATCGAAAATGGTGTCCTCAATGTATTGATAGCTGGAAAAAGCAACAGCATGAACTATACGAACCCTTAATTTGGAAAATAAAAGCGGTAGAAGTATGTTCGATCCATAACTCTCCTCTTCAAGATAAATGTTCTTATTGCGATCGCCCTAATTATCATCTTGCTTGGAAAACTCGTCCTGGATATTGTTCAAAATGCGATCGCTGGTTGGGCGAAGTAGATCAATACAGACAGCTATCTCTACAAGATAAGGACTTAAATTGGTACTTGTGGGTAAACGAAAATATAGGAGAATTGCTTTCTAAGGGGAAAGTTGAAGACTTTACTTGCTCGAAAAAGACTATAAGTGAATCTTTAACCAAGTATGCCGAAAGCAACTTTCAAGGAAATATGGCAGCTTTCGCACGATACTTACAAATGCCGAAAAATACTGTCTGGATGTGGTGCAAAAATAAAAGTCAACCTTCCCTGGAGATGCTATTAAGAATCTGCTATCGTTTAGAGATTTCTGTTTGGGATTTTTTGACTCAGGAAGAACCCACACAGTCACAAGCTAAAAATGTTCTGGCATCGCCACCTCAACTGAAATCTAAAGCTTGGAAAACAACTCACGATCGCGATCGCATTAGGGAACATTTAGAACAGATTTTGAGAGATAATAATTCAGATCCCCCTTCTATGGAGCAAGTAGCAAGAGATCTACAAATCAGCAGAAGAACTATCTTTCAGCATTTTCCAGAACTATGTCGTGCAATTTCTGCCAACTACACCAAACACAGAAAAGCGACACATCAACAGGCGATCGAGAGTTCGTGTCAGGAAGTACGGGAAGCTGTCAGACAACTTCACAGTGAGGGGAAATATCCCAGTCAAAATAAGGTAGAAAAGTTAGTTTCTCGACCTGGGTTATTGAGATATAAAGAAGTGAAAGAAGCTTTTGCCCAGGCAAAACAAGAATTAAATCGATAGTTATTTATGATTTCAGTAAAACGTTAGTCTCTTGAATTTTGATATCTAGAGCTTCTGCTACTGCTGCTATACGCTGAAATCCAGCCGAACTGTATTGATTGGCTTCATCCCTTTGAACTTGTTGCTCTTTAACTCCCATTTTCTCTGCTAGTTCTTTTTGAGTCATGCCCATCGCAATTCTCGCTCTAATTAGAGCTAATGGTAATTCTTGAATCGATGCAATTTTGATCGGTGTCTGTTGATGTTTTAAAGCATCATATTCTTCAATTTCATGTCTTAAACTGTCGATCGCAATTTGCAAGCAATGCTTACGTGACGAAAACTGTCGTGGGTGCAAAGTATCTTTGATTTGGAACAGTTCGGCTAATGCCTGTTCTAAGTCTTTAAGTTTATTTTGGGTTACTTTATACTGATGTTCGTTTTGAATCACTGCTATTTTCCTCTCATTTAAGTAATTCTCTGGGATCTAGAGCGATTATTCCTTTTGGATTACTATCTATATCTATGTCAGTCTGTAAAAAGCGCACCGTCCCCTCGGAGGTTTCCTCCGAGATAGGGACGGAGCAAGCAGCCTTGAAATATAGGATCGGCAAATAATTCTCCTCCAAATCTTTCTTTTTGAACAACTAGCTCTTCATCAAATATGGGGTCGAGTAGATCGTAATCTATGTTCATGTCATCGTAACAACCATCGAAATCGTTGGGATATTCTTTGTCTGTGACGAAACTACCTCCAATATAAACTCGTTGGCAGTTTGCTTGAGCTAGAAGTTGGAGAGCCATTTGTAACCCTACTAGGATATTTTGTCTGTGAGAATTGAAGCCAAATCTATTGCAAAATTCAGTCCAGTTCGTTTCATAGACACCAGGAGGAAGATTACCCCTTTCATCAAATGGGGGTAGCATATTGATTTATTTTCGATGATTTATCAAAGCACAACAAATATGTTGTGCTTAGCCCAAGGATAACACTTTCCGCTTATTGGTTAAAATCATTTTTGCGACCCAAGGATTTTCAGTCCTCAAAAGAATCCTTTAACTACAATACTTTCAGATAATTTAACATTGCATTACACCATCTTTACACCAATTTGGGCAGAAATGACCATGGCGATAATCCTGTGAAAAGAACTTGCCAAGAATGGTTGATTTTCTAGTACAGATAATCAATTCCTTAACAACAGAGGAGAGAAAATATCGAATCAAAAGCTACACGTTCAAACTTTATCTACGGAAATAGCTCAATGTAATCTCAAAGATGAACCCTTTGTGGGTATGTGGTAATTTCTATAGATTTGTAATGTTGGAGATAAAAACTGAGAGCGTCTGTAATTTATGGGTTTACCCTAAAAGAGTAACTATTGCTAACAAAATTGAAAAAAACATTTTTCAATTGGCATAGTACACCCAAATTTCTGTCTATTCTTAAAGAAGAAGATGGTACAGGAGAGCCAAAAGAACGCGGTTGCAAGCCAAGATAGCTCTTCCAATAAAGGCTATACTTCTCCACCTCCTGCCGTATCCTTACCTAAAGGGGGTGGAGCAATTAAGGGAATTGGCGAAAAATTCTCTGTTAATCCAGTGACGGGGACAGGTTCTCTTAGCGTTCCCTTGTTTACTACGCCGAGTCGTTCTGATTTCTATCCCCAGCTATCTCTCAGCTATGATTCTGGTACTGGTAACGGAGCATTTGGTTTGGGTTGGAATCTCTCAGTTCCCTCTATTACTCGAAAAACTGATAAAGGATTGCCAAAGTATAGAGATGCCGAGGACTCTGATGTTTTTATCTTGTCAGGAGCAGAGGATTTAGTCCCAAGCTTAATTCGGCGAGGAGATAAGTGGATTAAAGATGAGCGATCGCTGGGAGAGTATACTGTCCGTAGATACCAACCGAGAATTGAAGGATTGTTTGCCCGAATCGAACGGTGGCAGCATCGCACAACGGGAGATATCCACTGGCGATCGCTGTCTCAAGATAACGTTACCAGTATCTATGGTAGGTATCAGCAAAAACTAGCTGGTGAGGGAAACGAAAAAACGCAGTATAACGGTCGAATCGTTGCGTCTGAAGAGCCATCCCATGTTTTTCAGTGGCTACTAGAGGCTAGCTACGACAATAAAGGCAATCTGATTATCTACGAGTACAAGCAAGAAGAC